>CBFGOU010000566.1:0-3786 GCA_965650445.1 uncultured Oxalobacteraceae bacterium
GTGCGGGTGCCTTCTTCGATCACGGTCAGGACGAAGGCGCCGACGACCGGGCCGAACAGGCTGCCCACGCCGCCCAGGATCGACACCAGCGCCATCTTGATCGACAGGCCGGTGTGCAGCACCGAGGCGGGGTCGATGTAGAGCTCCTTCTGGGCGTACAGGCTGCCGCCCAGGGCGGTGAAAAAGCTGCTGATGGCGAACGCCACCTGCTTGTAGGTGCTCAGCCGGATGCCCAGGCTGCGCGCCGCGTCCGGTTCGTCCTTGATGGCGCGGAAATAGTAGCCGAGGTAGCTTTTCTCGATCAGATAGTTAGCCGCCAGGGTCAGCACCAGCAAGCCCAGCGCAATGTAGTAGTACGGCGTTTTCGAGGCGAACACCATCACCGCCCAGCCGTCCTGGTCCATCGGAATGGTCAGGCCGACGGACGAACCGGCGAACTCCCAGTTGGCAAACAGGATCTGGATGATTTCGGCCACGGCGATGGTTGCCATCGAAAAATAATGGCCTTTGAGGCGGAAGCACGACAGGCCGATGAGCAGGCTGATGCCCGCAGCGACCAGGCCGCCGGCCAGCATCCCCAGCCACGGGCTGACGCCCCAGCGCGCGAACAGGATGGTGGAGGTGTAAGCGCCCAGGCCGTAAAACGCGACCTGGCCGAGCGAGATCTGGCCGGCATAGCCGCCCAGGATGTTCCAGGCGACGCCCAGTTGGGCCGCCATCAGCACCAGGATGGCCATGTTCTGGTGCGAGGGGTCGGTGACCGCCAGCGGCACCAGACAGGCCAGCAGCAGGCCTGGCACCAGCCAGGCGCCGCCGAAGCGTTTGAGCGGAGCTGCCGAGGCCGGATGGGGATGCAGCAAAGCAGGCGTGACGGTATTCATCATGTTTACCTTTATGTCTCTTGTATAACGAAATGGGGACGGGTCAGGACTTGCCCATCAAGCCTTGCGGGCGGAACATCAGCACCGCCAGGAACAGCGACAGCACGATGGCCATCTTGTACTGGGGACCGAGCAGAAAGCCGCCCAGCACCTCGATCACGCCCACCAGGATGCCGGCGATCAGCGCGCCGACCACCGAGCCGAAGCCGCCCAGGTTGACCACCACGAAGGCGATCAGGATGAAATTGGCGCCCACTTCGGGAAAGATCGGAAAGAAGGTCGACAGCAGCGCGCCGGCCACGCCGGCGCAGGCCGCGCCCACGCCCCAGGCCAGGGCGAACATTTTTTGCGAATCGATGCCCATCAGGCGCGCCGCGTCCTTGTCGGCGGCGGTGGCCTCGAGGGCGGCGCCGGCCTTGGTGCGGGTCAGGAACATATAGATGGCGCCGGTGACGAGGATGGCGCCGATGCCGGCCGTCACTTGCGGCAGGCCGATCTGGATACCGCCCAGGCTGACATTGCCGCTGACGATGGTGTCGCCGACGGTGCGGAAGTCCGGCTTCCAGAAATACTGGGCGATGCCGCGGAACAGGATCATCAGGCCGAAGGTGGTAAACACTTGCGAGAGCATGGGCGCGTCGGTGATCTTGCTGATGACCAGCTTGTAGACGAGCACGCCGAGGCCGAACAGCAGCAGGGCGGTCAGCGGCAAGGTTACGATCGGATCGAGCGCATACAGCGCGAACAGCCAGAAGCTGGCGTACATGCCAAACATCAGGAACTCGCCGTGCGAAAAGTTCACGATGTCCATGACGCCGAAAATGAGGGTGAGCCCGATCGCCACCAGGGCATAGATCAGCCCGATAAGCACCCCGGACGCCAGGGTCTGCAACAATATTTCGATAGACATTTTTTTCCTCGTGCGAGCGGGCGCCGCGCAGGTTCTAAGGGGGGGGGAGAAACGGCCCGGCCGCGGTGACGGCGCGAACGGGCCGGCCGGTTACTTACGCTGGTTCCACTTCGGCATCGGCCAGACTACCTCGCGGGTGGCCAGCTCGAACGGCCACACGGTGTTGTACTTGCCGTCGATGATCTGCACCAGGATGCCGTTGCCGTTGATGTTTTGCCCGGTGGCGTCGAACTTGATGCCTTTCCACGGCATGATGGTTTGCTTGCCATCGATATTGGTGGCCGCCAGGGCCTTGCGGATCGCTTCCGGAGCGGTCGAGCCGGCCGCGTTGATCGCCTGGGCCAGGGTCAGCAGGCCGGTGAAGGTGCGCGCCGAATTGCCGGTCAGGTTGATCTTGGTGCGGGCGTAGAACAGGTCGTTGACCTGGCCGATCAGCGGATTGGTCTTGGCCAGGTCGAGCGACCAGACTTCGCGGGTGATGATGTAGTCGGCGTCCTTGCCCAGGGTCTTGGTGAACTCGGTGTCGCTAAAGCCGGCGCCGTTGGCCAGGATCATGTCCGGCGTAAAGCCCAGTTCCTTGTAGGTCTTCACCGACATGATGGCGTCGCCCGTGTAGGACGATTGCAGCACCACTTGCGGCGCGCCCGACTTGAGCAGTTGCACTTCGGAGGTCAGCTGGGTGCTTTTTTGCGGATAGGACACCGACTTGACGATGTTCAAGCCGTTGGCCTGGGCCAGCGCCACTTCCATCTTGGTCGTCTCGTTGCCCCATTGGGTGTTCTCGTTGAACAGGCCCAGCTGGTGCACTTTGATGCCCTTCTTGGCGCTGAGATCCTTGAAGAAATCGAAGAAATTATGTACGAACAGCTCGTCGTGCGGGGTGGTGCGGAAGAACCACTTGAAACCGCGCTTGGTCAGGCTGGCCGAGGAGGATTCGGCATTGACGAAGGGGATCTTGTAGCGCTCGGCGACCTGGCTGGCGGTCTGCGTCACGTTGCTGTTATAGGCGCCGAGCAGGGCCACCACTTTTTCCTGGGTGATCAGGCGTTCGGCTTCGGATGCGCCGACCTGGGGATTGCCCTGGTGGTCGCCGAACACCAGCTTGATTTTCGCGCCCTTCAGGCCGGGCAGTCCGCCGCCGCCCGACAGCGGCAGTCCAGGTACCGATTTGGCGCCGTTGTTGACAATATCGGCAGCCAGTTCCATGGCTTGTTTCATTTCGGCGCCGACCGAGGCGCCTGGCCCCGACAGCGGATAGATCACGCCGATCTTGACTTCCTGCTGGGCATAGGCGCTGACGCTGAAACACAGTCCAACGCATACCTGCCCTACGTATTTGATTGCTCGCTTGAATATCATGGTTTCCCCCTGGTGGTCATTATATGAACTGCTCTTCGCTCCAGCCGGCCTGGCCGCCGGAGCCCCTTCGATCAAGCTAAAAGTCCTGCCTTGGTGCTGCCTGAACCCAGCCCGGTCGCGCCACCGGCGCGCGCCGCAGAAAATATCTAGAAAGAAAATCCGCTCAATATAACGCATGCACCGCCTCCCGACGACGCCCGGGCGAGCGGGCACGCGCCGACTGCTGGCGCTACTGGGTGTCGGATGGCGAATGGAGTGTTCCCGGTCTCGTCTTTCTTTTTCTGAATTTTTCTTGAAGTTTATACGTCTTATCGATAATATGTCAATAAATTATCACCGAAACGTTTATATTTGTTTTTTGTCTAGCCGTGGCGCGACCGCGCCGCGGATTGGCAGGCGGAGGTGAAGGCGGAGAAGACCGCGGAGGCCGCCGCCCTCGCCGAGGGCTCGGCCGAGATCGCCCCGCGGGGCGACATCGTCGTGCTCCGCGTCGACTACTTCGAGAACTACGCGGGCCGCTTCCTCTCCGTCGAGGCGAAGGACGGCACCCGCGGATCCGCGACCACCGGCGCGTCCCTTGCGCTCTCGTGGAACACGGGCGCGGGCACGGCGATCGACCAGGGCCCGCGGACGATG
>CBFGOU010000567.1:0-3783 GCA_965650445.1 uncultured Oxalobacteraceae bacterium
TTTGCTCTTCAGCGGCCTTGCTGGCCTTCAGCTTCTCAGCGGCTTTCTTCTCGGCCAGCTGCTTCTTTTCCAGTTCTTTCTTCTCCAGCTCTTTCTTTTCCAGCTCCTTCTTGGCCAGCTCTTTCTTCTTCAATTCTTCGCGTTCGCGCTTTTCTTCCGCCAACTGCTTCTGCTTCAGTTCTTTCTGTTTCTGGCGCTCCAGCGCAATATCCGGCTTCGGCGCGGGCGGCGGTTCGACCGCTTTCGCCACGCGCGGCGGTTCAGGTTCGGGCTTTGGTTCCGGCTTGGGTTCGGGTTCCGGTTCCGGGGCGGGCGCCGGCGGCGTGGGCGGGGCGGCGGCCTGCGTCTTCATGTCCCACACTTCGGCCTCGACCGCGACCGGCGCATTGTTTTGCCACTTGATGCCAACCCACAGGAAGGCGACCAGGATGGCGTGCATGGCCGCCGCCAGCAGGATCGATGGCAAACGGCTCGGCTCGGGCGGGATCCGGTAGGGACTGCCCTGGCTGGCGGCGGAATTCAGCGTGGCCATGATGTGCTCGGGTGCCTCACTTGGTGGCCAGCCCGACCCGGCTGATGCCCATCTTCCGGGCTTCCGAAATAAGCTGGATGACGTCGTCGTACTTGCTGTCCTTGTCGCCCGAAATCATCACCGGATAGTCGGGATGGTCGTTGTGCAGCTCGCGCAGTTGCTCCACCACGGCGGCGCGGTCCGGCACATCGGTCGGGGTGGCGGCGTTCTTGCCGTTGATGCCGATCGACAGGCTGGTGTTGGGCTTGACGATGATCTGGATGTAATCGTCCGGCGGCAACGCCGACTTTTGCGCGCTGGGCAGGTTGATCACGCTGGGGCTGTTGGCGGGCGGCACGACCATGAAAATGATCAGCAGCACCAGCATCACGTCGATGTACGGCACGACATTGATTTCTGACTTGTACTTGCGCCGCCGTCCGCTGCGCAGGTTGCTCGATAGCGACATGGTAGCGTCCCGGCCTTAGCGCGACTGGCGCTGCAGAATGTTCGAAAATTCTTCGACGAAGCTTTCGAAGCGGATGGCCAGGCGGTCGATGTCGTGCGAGAAGCGGTTGTAGGCGACTACGGCGGGAATGGCGGCGAACAGGCCGATGGCGGTGGCGATCAGCGCTTCGGCAATGCCGGGCGCGACCGCGGCCAGGGTGGCTTGCTGCACATTGGCCAGGCCGCGGAAGGCGTTCATGATGCCCCACACGGTGCCGAGCAGGCCGACATAGGGCGAGACCGAGCCGACCGAAGCGAGGAAGTTCAGGTGCGAGTCGAGCGCGTCGAGTTCGCGCTGGAAGGCGGCGCGCATGGCGCGGCGCGAGCCGTCGAGCACGGCGTTGATGTCGAGCGCGCCGGTGGTTTGCTTGTTCTTGATGAATTCGCCCATGCCCGCTTCGAAGATGCGGGCCAGCGCGCCGCTCTGGTCGCGCGTGCTGGAGGCGTTTTGGTGCAGGGTGTGCAGGTTGCCGCCGGCCCAGAAGCTGCGTTCGAATTTTTCGGTTTGCCGGCGCGCCGCGCGGATCGCGAAGATCTTGCGGAAGATATACGTCCAGCTGATCAGCGAAACACTCAACAGCAGCGCCATGATCAATTGCACGATGACGTGGGCATGGGCGATCAGCGCGGTGAAGGAAAGGTCTTGGGCTACATTCATTGTGTGCTTTTGAACTCTGTTGGTCGATTTACGCGGCGAGCATTTTAGCAGCGGCCAGGTCGGGAAGGGAGCGCGGGCGCAGGGTCGCCGCGTCCACGCAGCCGACCTTGACGGCGGCGCTGGTGAGCAATTGCTCGCCGCGCCAGGCTTGCTGGGTGAACTGCACCGAGGCGCGGCCGACTTTTTCTATGCCCAAAGTTAATTTTAATTCATCATCAAGCCGCGCTGGCGCGTGATAGTCCACATTCGTATTTTTGACGACGAAGATCGCGCCGTGTTCCTGCAGCATGGCGTGCTGGCCAATGCCAAGTGCGCGCAACCATTCGGTACGCGCACGTTCGAAGAACTTCAAATAATTCGCGTAGAAAACGATGCCGCCGGCGTCGGTGTCTTCGTAATAAACCCGGACGCACCAGGTAAATACTGAGGGCATGTGTGGCTTGGTTAGTGAAAATCGGAAGCATTCTACGCCATTTTGCTCCTGTTAATGTACGCAAACATACATAAATCAGGAGCAATACAGCGCCCGGATGGCGCAGGCAGCAGTAGACCGCGTTCGTTGCCTCGGCGCCAAGACACGTAACATTCCGTAACATCTGCGGCGGCAGCTGTTACACGCCCGTGCCGCTGATTTATTGCTGGCGCACGATGTTGAACGGCGAGAAGCCCTGGCAGGTAGGCATCATTTCGATATTGTTAATATTAATATGCGGCGGCAGGGTCGCGACCCAGTAGGCGGTGGCGGCGATATCCTCGGCCGTCAGCGGGATGGTGCCCTGGTAGACCTTGGCCGCGGCCGCATCGTTGCCGCGCATGCGCACGTTGGAAAATTCGGTGCCGCCGCACAGGCCGGGGGCGATATTGGTCGCGCGCACGCCGGTGCCCGCCAGGTCGGCCCGCAGGTTCAGGGTGAACTGCTCGACAAAGGCCTTGGTGGCGCCGTACACATTGCCGCCGGGGTAAGGATAGTGGCCGGCGACCGATCCCAGATTGATGATCAGGCCATTGCCGCGCTCGACCATGGCCGGCAGCAGGGCGCGCGTCATCGTCACCAGGCCGCGGCAGTTGGTGTCGATCATGGTTTCCCACTCGTCCAGCGAGGCCTGCTGGGCCGGCTCGGTGCCCAGCGCCAGCCCGGCGTTATTGATCAGCACATCGATGGGGCGCCACGATTGCGGCATCATCGACAGCGCTTCCTCGATCGAATGCTTGCTGGTGACGTCCATCTGCATCGGCAGGGCCATGTGGCCCAGTTCGGCGGCCAGCGCATCCAGGCGCTCCTGGCGGCGCGCGCTGATGACGACCTGGTGGCCATGTTTGACGAAGGTGCGGGCCATTTCGGCGCCGAAGCCGGACGACGCGCCGGTGATGAATACGATCATGTGGGAATCCTGGGAGAAGAGGGGAGAAGCGGTGAGCCAGATTGTAGCCGAAAAGGCGATACAATTTGGCAACCGGGATATTGCTCATTTCTTGCTCAAAAGCGGGACTTAAATTACAATCCTGACTCCATTACGTCTCACGTAACTGGCGAAAAGCCGCGGCGCATTCCCGCCAGCCGGCGAAAGGTGGGCATCCACCGGGAAACGTGAGATTTCACTAGCCGTTCGCCTGGGCAGCCACCGATGGAAGCGCACGATGAGGCTGCCCGTCCTATGTTCAGGCTCCCCTCAGTCGACCCTTACAGCCGTTGCCTCGCACTCTTATCGATTGGAGTTTTTCATGTTTGCAAAAGATCACACGCTCGCCAATGTTGACCCGGAACTGTGGGACGCGATTCAAAAAGAAAACACCCGCCAGCAAGATCACATCGAGCTGATCGCTTCGGAAAACTACACCTCGCCGGCCGTCATGCAAGCCCAGGGCTCGCAGCTGACCAATAAATACGCCGAAGGCTATCCAGGCAAGCGTTACTACGGCGGCTGCGAATACGTCGACGTGGCCGAGCAACTGGCAATCGATCGCGTCAAGCAACTGTTCGGCGCGGAAGCGGCCAACGTGCAGCCGAACTCCGGTTCCCAGGCCAACCAGGGCGTGTTCTTCGCCATGCTCAAGCCGGGCGACACCATCATGGGCATGTCGCTGGCCGAAGGCGGCCACCTGACCC
>CBFGOU010000568.1:0-3777 GCA_965650445.1 uncultured Oxalobacteraceae bacterium
CAAGTCCTTCCAGGTGCCGGCCACGCCCTTCACCTGGGCCTGGCCGCCCAGCTTGCCCTCGGTACCGACCTCGCGCGCCCCCCGCGTCACTTCCGAGGAGAACGAGGACAGCTGCTCCCCCATGGTGTTGGCGGTGGTGGCCGCGCGCAGGTACTGGCCCTTGAGCGGATGGCCGTCCACTTCCAGCGCCATGGTCTGCGACAGGTCGCCCTTGGCCACCGCGCCGATCACGCGCGCCATCTCCGTGGTCGGGCGCACCAGGTCGTCGATCAGGGTGTTGACCGAGCTGATGATGGTGGCCCAGCCGCCCACCACGTTCGGGACCGACGCGCGCTGGGTCAGGCGGCCTTCGCGGCCCACCACGCGCGAAACGTCGGTCACCGCGCGCACCATCTTCTCCTTCGTTTCGATGATCTCGTTGAGCGTATCGGCGATCTTGCCCGAGATGCCGCTCCAGTCCGACGGCATGCGCGCCGTGAAGTCACCCTTTTTGAGCGCCATCAGCGTGGCGAGCAGGAGCTTGATATCGAGCTCTTCGGCCAGTTCTGTCATATTGTTCATCGACGTGTTCCTCGTTTTTTGGGAGTGGTTGGTGCAGCGTGTTCAAGCAGCGGCAGCACCGCTGCTGCCGGCAGTGGATGACTTGATAAGGGGCCCTGGTAGCGGCCGCAGCCGAGCCGCTCCGGTACCGCCAGTGCTGGTCCGCTGCCGACGCCGTGCGCCGGCGCGGGCACGCGCGGCAGCAGACTCTCCAGCGCAAACAGGCCGGCGGCGTCATCGTTGACAAGTAATACTTTCGGTATCTGCACTGGGTTCGACACGGGTGAGCGGATGCGCCGTTCGGCCGCACTGTTGCGACCGCTTCAAACAATACCTGAGTGGGTGTGGCAGTCAAGAGTGACGACTGTTTTTTGAGCAAGCTTGGCCACAAGGCACAGGTTTAACAATTTCTTACAAGAATTAACACGGGCGAGCTTACCCGACGGGCCATTTCTACGCCGCACGATTCAATTCCGCGCGGATTGTCGTTGTTAATGCACAACGGCATTGTCGAATAACTTACGGCTATGGTGATTTTAACCAGTAGTTAAATAATCCTGGGCAATACACGTAATTTTTGTTTAGTCAAGCCTTTCAATCAAGCCTACAATGTGAGCTATGTTATTAAAGTGTGAATGTTGGTACAGATGAAATAACAAAAACGACATCGAAAGTTTGCAATTTCCGTAGAAGAGGGCGACGGCAATGATGGATCTTGGGAAAATGATCTCGCTCTTACACTGCGAGGATGAGCTAGCCTGGAGCAAGCTGTTGTTTGCCCTGGGACGGGAGTTGGGCTTCGATAAAATCCTGTACGGCGCGGTGCCGACCAAGCATGCGCGGCTGGAAACGGCCTTTGTGCAAAGCAATTATTCACCGGAATGGCGCAGCCATTACGATGCGGAACGCCTGGCCTATGTCGATCCGACCGTGGCGCACAGCCTGTCGAGCTCGATGGCGATCGTCTGGCAGCCCGACACCTTCCAGACCCCGGAGCAGCGCAATATGTACGAGGAAGCCAGCAGCTATGGCATCCGTTCGGGCGTCACCCTGCCGGTGCACGGTCCGAGCGGCGAGTTCGGCGTCATCAGCTTTGCCTGCGACGCCTTGGCCGGCAAGGACTTCGTGCGCAGCCTGCAGCAAATCATGCCCTCGCTGTCGCTCATGCGCGACTACGTGTTCGCGTCCTCGCAACGCTTCGTGGCCCTGCACGAGGCCCCCGAGGTGCCGCCGCGCCTGACCAGGCGCGAGCTGGAGGTGCTCAACTGGGTCATGGCGGGCAAGTCGTCATGGGAGATTTCGCGCATCACCCGTTGTTCCGAGGCGACGGTGAACTTTCATATCGGGAATATCCGGCAAAAGTTCAACGTCAACACCCGCCAGCAAGCGCTGGTCAAGGCCATCCGCATGGGCATCATCACCCCGGAAGATCCCCATCGCTGAGGCGTCCCTTGACGTACAGGCGCACCAGGATCGCCACCGGGGCGGGAATGCCCAGGCCGGTTTCGAAGCGGCTGCCGCTCGACTGAGTCACGCCGAAGCGGCCCCAGAATTTTTCCTGGCTTTCGCGCTTGCTGAGCCGGAAACGTTTCAGTTCCGCATGGGGCGGCAAGGGCAGGTCGATCCGCTCTTGGTGTTTATGTTGGCTGTTCATGTTAGTTTCCATCATGAAAGTGTCATCAGAAGCCATGTCATCCTCGCGTCAAAATTCCAGTATTCCACTCAGCACTGGTGCCATCCACCTAGCAACTCTAATAGTTAAACTACAGACAATATTGTTAGAAGATTTATGCACGCTGCATAACTCAACCAGTGGGAGAACGATCATGGCACTGCACATCCGTATTGCTGCACGGCGCGAGTTCAAATCGCGTGACCTGTGGGAAATGCACACCTTGCGCGCCAAGGTTTTCAAGGACCGGCTTGGTTGGGAAGTGCCGGTCTTGAGCGGCATGGAAATCGATGGCTACGATGCGCTTGACCCGTCGTACATGATGATCCGCGACCCGGCCGCCGGCCAGCTGATCGGCTGCTGGCGCCTGTTGCCCACCGAAGGGCCGTATATGCTCAAGGATTCCTTCGCCGAACTGCTCGACGGCCACGCCGCCCCGGCCCATCCGCGCATCTGGGAACTGTCGCGCTTTGCCATTCAAGCCGACTGCGGCGAAGGTTTCGGCTTTTCGCAGGTGACGATGGAATCGATTGCGGCCGTCATCAGCCACGGCCACTACGCCGGCATCGACGAGTACGTGACCGTGACCACCACCGCGATCGAACGCATGCTGCGCCGCTCCGGCGTATTGACGCGCCGCTTCGGCCCGCCGCGCCAGATCGGCGTGGAAAAGGCCGTGGCCCTGTATGTCGACGTGGCCGGCACCTATGCCACGCTGTGCCAGCTCCGCAAGGCGTCCTGAGGCGCGCATCATGGCCGCTGCGCCATTTCCGCGCTCATGCTGGCGCACAGCCTGCGCCAGTTCGGCAGCGCGTTGGCCAGCTGGGCGGCGGCCGACTCGCCGCTGCCCGGCGCCATCAGCACCGCTTCATGCAATTCGCTCAACTGCACCTGCAGCGCCAGCGCGCCGGACAGGGCCGCGTTGATGCCGGCCGCCAGGCGGTCGATTCCAGCCAGATAGGCCGACAGGGTCGGCAACAACATTTGCAGGTGGGCCGCCTCGGCCAGCAGCGCGGCCTGGTCGGCGCGGATCTGCTCGAGCTGGCGGCGCGCGCTGTCGAGCTCCGAGCTGTAGCCGGCCGCGTCCTGGCGCATCAGCTCGGCCTGCTGGCTGAGCGGCCAGTGGTGCTGCTGGCGCTGGCGCGTGTCCGCCAGGCGCGCCTGCACCGCATCGATCTGCTGCGACAGCACGCTGGCGTGCACATGGTCGGCCTGCAGGCGCTGGGTCACCAGCACGGTGTCGACCTCCAGGTCGCTCGAGGCGGCCGCCATTTGTCCCAGATAGCTGCCGAAGTCGCTGTTGATGGCGTCCAGCGCCCGGATCGGAAAGTCCAGGCGCGCGCCGACGTTGCCGATCAGGCGCGCCGCATCGCTGGCAGCGTGGACGCCGTCGGCGCCCATGCCGGCAAAGGCGCCGCACAATTGCGGGCCTTCATGCCCGGTGATGCGTTCGGCAAAGGTGTGCAGGGAAGTGAGCGCCAGCAGCAGGGCAGGCTTGCTGCGCCTGGCCCAGGCGGTGGCCAGCAGCTGCACGATGCCCAGGTATTGGCCGACCACGGCGCGGT
>CBFGOU010000569.1:0-3761 GCA_965650445.1 uncultured Oxalobacteraceae bacterium
CGCTCGGCTTCGCCAGAGGCGACGTGGCCTTGCCCGCGCTGCTGGCCGCCCTGGCCGATTCAGCCTGGCAGGTGCGCGAAGAGGCTGCCACTACCTTGGGCAAACTGGGCTTGCAGTACGCCGGCGCAGCCCTGGTCGATGCCTTGCAGGACAGCTATTGGCAGGTGCGCCTGCGTGCCGCGCGCAGCCTGGGCCGCCTGAGGTTTGGCGCGGCCGTGCAGCCGCTGGCCGGCTTGCTGCAGCACAGCATCAGCAATTTGCGCAAGGAAGCCGCGCTGGCGCTGGGCGAGCTGGGCGATGCCAGCGCCTTGCCGGCCTTGCAGCTGGCCGAACAGGATGCCGATCCGGAAGTGCGCAAGGCGGTCAGGCTTGCCATCTCCCAGATCGGCCAGTGAGCCGTCCATGCTGCCGCAATCATTGAGCAATAGCCGCAGCGCAGGCATCCTCACCATCGAGTGGCCGGACGGCCAGGCCCAACGGCTGTCGAATCGCCTGCTGCGCGGCAAGTGCAAATGCACACAGTGCGAAGCGGCCCGCCGCCAGGGCACGCTGGCGGCGCCGGACGCCGTCTGGATCGAGCAGATCAATGCCATCGGCACGTACGGCGTGCAACTGGTGTTCAGTGATGGCCATGAACGCGGCATCTTTCCATGGGTATATTTACGCAGCCTGAAGGATGTGGCGTCTTCCTGAAAAAAAAATTAAAAAAAATCGGTCGAACTGTCGATTTTCCCGCCGCCGAAACGTCGTAGTCTTAAGCGCTCCCGCTTACAACGATTTTTCAAGGAGAATCATCATGGCAAGTTCGACCGTTCAAGCTGTTCCCGCCGGCATGCACACTCTCACGCCGCACCTCATCTGCGCCAACGCCACCGCGGCCATGGACTGGTACGCGCGCGCCTTCGGTGCCGTGGAATTGGCCCGTCTGCTCGGTCCTGATGGAAAACTCATGCATGGACGGATGCGCATCGGCGATGCCCAGTTCATGCTGATGGAGGAATTTCCCGATCACCAGGCACTCGGACCGCAGTCGCTCAAAGGCACGCCCGTCGGCTTGCATCTGTATGTGGAAGATGCCGACGCCGCCTTCGCCAAGGCCGTTGAAGCGGGCGCCACCGTGCGCATGCCTCCGGCCGATATGTTCTGGGGCGACCGCTACGGCGCGCTGACCGATCCCTATGGCCACAGCTGGGCCGTCGCGACCCATAAGCAGGACCTGACCGACGAAGAAATAAAAGCCAACATGGCCACGCAGTGCGGCTAAACTACCCAACAAACAAGAATAGGAGAAACACAATGAAATTCATGATCATCGTGAAAGCCAGTCCCGAATCCGAAGCCGGCAAAATGCCGAGCGAAACCCTGCTCACCGAGATGGGAAAATTCAACGAAGAACTGGTCAAGGCGGGCGTGATGCTGGCCGGCGAGGGCTTGCACCCGAGTTCGAAAGGGGCGCGCGTGCGCTTTTCCGGCAAGAACCGCACCGTGATCGACGGCCCGTTCGGGCCGCCCAATGAGCTGATCGCCGGCTTCTGGCTGTTTCAGGTAAAGTCCAAGGAAGAAGCCATCGAATGGGTCAAGCGTTGCCCCAATCCGATGGAAAGCGATTCCGAGATCGAGATCCGTCAGGTCTTCGCGGCGGAAGACTTCGGCGCGGAATTCACTCCGGAACTGCGCGAGCAGGAAGACAAGCTGCGCCAGCAAATCCAGGCGCAGCAACAGTAAACGTGCTCCCCCGCGTTCGCGGGGGGCGGCAGGATTTTTCAAGGGAGACGGCCGTGACATACAAGGGAAGCTGCCACTGCGGCAAAGTGGCGTATGAGGTGGAAGGCGAACTGAAGGGTGTGGTGGCGTGCAACTGCTCGATTTGCCAGCGCAAGGGCGCGCTGTACTGGTTCATGCCCCGCACTCAGCTCAAGCTCACCACCGATCCGGCCGCTTACAGCACCTACCAGTTCAACAAGCATGTGATCGAGCACCATTTCTGCAGCACCTGCGGCATTCATGCCTTCGGCGAAGGTGTCGGCCCGGGCGGTATGGAAATGGCGGCCGTCAACGTTAATTGTCTGGAGGGCGTCGATATTGCCGCGCTGCCCGTGCAGCACGTCGACGGCCGCTCCATGTAAATCCTGATAGTGGGAGAGTTTATGCAGTATATGGTGCTACAACGCTCGGACGCGGACGCGCACGCGCCCTTGGCGGGCATGATCCTGCTGGAACCGGCCAGCGGTGCGGTGCGCCTGCACATCGAGCCGGGCCAGGTCGTCATTACCGACGGGCCGTTTGAGGACGGCCAAACCATCGCCGGTTTCGCCGTGATCGACGCCGCGTCGAAAGAAGAGGCACTGGCGCAGGTGAGCGGCTGGGCGCTGCCGGAAGGCGCCGAGCTGGAAGTGCGCATGAGCGGCTGCCCCGGCGGCTGCGCGGCCGTCCATGCTGCGGCGCCGGCTCATCTGCAGGCCACCCGCTATGCCATCCTGCTGCGTTCGAGCGACGCGCTGGAAGCCGAAGCCGCGGTGCCGCAAGCCGTGCTGGACAGGCTCGACGCGCATAACGCCGTCGAAGCGCGCGCCGGCGTGCTGGTGGCGGCCGATGGCTTGCGCTCGACCCACAGCGGCGCGCGCGTGCAAGTGGCCGCCGGCAAGCGTGCGGTGATCGATGGTCCGTTCACGGAAATTAAGGAACTGATCGCCGGTTACTGGATGATCCAGGTGCCCTCGCTGGAAGCGGCCATCGCCTGGGCGAAACGCAATCCTTACCCGAGCGGTCCGCGCGTCGACGTGGAAATTCGCGCCGTGCGCGAGCGCGCCGCGCCGGCCTTCACCTCCGACGTGCGCGCGGCCGAGCAGAGCATGCGCACGCAGCAGCTGGAGTCGGCAATGCGGGCCCAGCTGGCAGGCCGCTGAAAGTGCAGGTCCAGCGCGTCATCGATGCCGTGTGGCGCATGGAGTCGGGGCGCATCATCGGCGCGCTGGCGCGCATGCTGCGTGATGTCGGCATGGCTGAGGAACTGGCTCAGGATGCCGTGGTCGAGGCCATGGAGCGCTGGCCCGAGGGCGGCGTGCCCGACAATCCCGCCGCGTGGCTCATGGCTGTGGCCAAGAACCGCGCGCTGGACCGGCTGCGCCATCTCAAGCTGCAGAAAACCAAGGAGCCGGAGCTCACCTACGAGATCGAAACCTTGCTGCAGGATGCCGCGCCCGATCTCGACGCGGCCATCGACCAGGACATTGGCGACGATCTGCTGCGCCTGATCTTCGTGGCCTGTCACCCGGTGCTGGCCACGGAGGCGCGCGCCGCGCTGACCCTGCGCGTGCTGGGCGGCCTGACCACCGATGAAATCGCGCGGGCGTTTCTGGTGTCCGACGCCACCATGGCGCAGCGTATCGTGCGCGCCAAACGTACCTTGACGGAAGCGCGCGTGCCGTTCGAGGTGCCGCGCGGCGAGGAGCGGGTGGCCCGGCTGGGTTCGGTATTGCAGGTGATTTACCTGATTTTCAACGAGGGCTATTCGGCCAGCGCGGGCAACGACTGGCTGCGGCCCGCACTGTGCGAGGAGGCAGTGCGGCTGGGACGCATCCTGGCCGAACTGGTGCCGGCGGAACCGGAAGTGCATGGGCTGGTGGCGCTGATGGAAATTCAGTCCTCGCGTGCGCGTGCGCGTGTCGGACCCAACGGCGAACCGGTACTGCTGCTCGACCAGGACCGCACGCGCTGGGACCAGTTGCTCGCGCGGGACCGGAAGGGCCTGCTGATGCAGC
>CBFGOU010000570.1:0-3734 GCA_965650445.1 uncultured Oxalobacteraceae bacterium
CGACATCGTGCTCGCCCCGCTCGCGCTGGACGACGTCGCGCAACTGCTGGCCGACACCCTGCACAGTGCGCGCCGGCCGGTCCAGCCGCTGGCCGCGCTGGTGCACGCGAAAACCGATGGCAATCCGTTTTTCACCATCCAGTTCATTGCCGCCCTGGCCGACGAAGGCCTGCTCGCCTTCGACCAGGAAGGCGCCCGCTGGCGCTGGGACATCGCCCGCATTCAGGCCAAGGGCTATACCGACAACGTGGTCGACCTGATGCTCGGCAAGCTGCACCGCCTGGCGGGCGCCACCCAGGCGATGCTGACCCTGCTCGCCTGCCTGGGCAGCAGCGCCGCCACGGGCGACCTTTGCCTGCTCAACGGCAGCGCGCCGGAAACCGTCGACGCCGACCTGGCCGAGGCGGTGCGGGCCGGCTTCCTGTTCCGCGCCGACGACACCTACGTCTTCCTGCACGACCGGGTGCGCGAAGCGGCCTATTCGCTCATTGCCGCCGGTGAGCGCGCCGTGCACCACCTGCGCATCGGCCGCCTGCTGGCGGCGCGCACGCCGCCGCAGGAGCTCGAACAGCATATTTTCGAAATCGCCAACCAGTTCAACCGCGGCGCCGGCCTGATCGATTCGCGCGAGGAGCGCGAGCGCCTGGCCGAGCTCAACCTGCTGGCCGGCCGGCGCGCCCAGGACGCCACCGCCTACGCCGCCGCGCTGGGCTTCCTGCGCGCTGGCCGCGGCCTGCTCGCGCCCGATAGCTGGGAGTCGCGCTACCCCTTGACCTTTGCGCTCGGCCTGCATCTGGCCGAGTGCGAATACCTGACCGGCGAGCTGGCCGGGGCCGAACAAGGCCTTGCGCAGCTGAGCGAACGCGCCGCCAACCGCGCCGATCTGGCCGCCGTCACCTGCGCCCGCGTCAATCTGTTTACCACGCTCGACCGCAGCGACCGCGCGGTCCAGGCCGGCCTGGATTATCTGCGCCGGGTCGGCGTACCCTGGACCCCGCACCCGACCCCGGACGAAGTGCAGCAGGAATTCGCCCGCATCTGGCAGCAGGTGGACGAGCGCGCCATCGAAGACCTGGTCGACCTGCCGCCCATGCGCAATCCCGACGAGCAGGCCACCATCGACGTGCTTACCACGATCCTGCCGCCGTCGCTCTTTACCGACGAAAATCTGCTGGGCATGGTGGTCGGCCGCATCGCCAACCTGAGCCTGGAGCATGGCCACAGTGACGGTTCCTGCCTGGGCTATTGCTGGCTCGGCATGTTCCTCGGCCCGCGCTTCGGCGATTACCAGGCCGGCTACCGCTTCGGCAAACTGGGGCTGGACCTGGTCGACCAGCGCGGCCTGGGCCGCTTCAAGGCCCGCGTCTACGTCCATTTCGGCAACGTCGTGACGCCCTGGACCCAGCCCTTCCGGAGCGGGCGCACCTGGGTGCGGCGCGCCTTCGACGTGGCCAATGAAAACGGCGACCTGACCTTCGCGCTGTACAGCTGCAACCACATGGTCACCAACCTGCTGGCCTGCGGCGAGCCGCTGGAAGGGATCGAGCGCGAGGCCGAAGACGGCCTGGAGTTCGCCCGCAAAGCCAGATTCGGCCTGGTCATCGATATCCTGACCGGCCAGCTGCAGCTGATCCGTGCGCTGCGCGGGCTCACCCCGGACTTCACCCGCCTCGACGACGCCGATTTCAGCGAAGCCGGCTTCGAACAGCACCTCCAGGCCGACCCGCGCCTGGCCATTGCCGCCTGCTGGTACTGGATCCGCAAACTCCAGGCACGCTACTTTGCCGGCGACTACGCTGGCGCCGCCGGCGCCGCCGCCAAGGCCGAACAGCTGCTGTGGACCTCCCCATCGCACATCGAAGTGGCCGAGTATCATTTCTATGCGGCACTGGCACGCGCCGCCCATTACGACCAGGCCACCCTGGACGAGCGCGCACAGCACCTGAGCGCCCTGGCCGCGCACCGCCGCCAGCTGGAAGAATGGCAGCGCAGCTGTCCCGAAAATTTCGCCACGCGCGCCGCGCTGGCCGGCGCCGAAATCGCCCGCATCGAGGGGCACGAGCTGGACGCGATGCGCCTCTACGAACAGGCCGTGCGCACCGCCCGCGATAACGGCCTGATGCACAACAAGGCCCTGGCCTACGAGCGCGCCGCCGGGTTCTACCGCGCGCGCGGCTTCGAGCTGGTGGCCGACACCTATCTGCGCAAGGCGCACGAGTGCTATACGCACTGGGGCGCGGCCGGCAAGGTGCGGCAGCTGGAAGCCCGGCACTGGCAATTGCAGGCGCGCCCGGAAGCCCCGTCCACCGCGCCGCTGGCCCAGCTCGATCTGCTCTCGGTCGCCAAAGCCTCGCAAGCCATTTCCGGACGCATCGTGCTCGACGAACTGGTCGATACCCTGATGCGCATCGTGCTCGAAAACGCCGGCGCCCAGACCGGTTCCATGCTGCTGGTGCGCGGTACCGAGCTCGAGCTGGTGGCCGACACCCAGGTGGCCCAGCAGGATGTGAACGTGCTGCTGCACCGGAGCGGCGAGCGCACCCCGCAGGATTTGCCGGAAACCATGCTCAATTACGTCCGGCGCAGCGGGGAAACCGTCCTGTTGGCGGACGCGGCGGCAATGCACCCCTACGCCAGCGATCCGTATTTTTTGCGCCACCGGCCCAAGTCGGTGCTGTGCCTGCCGATCATGCGCCAGGGCGCCCTGATCGGCCTGCTCTACCTGGAAAACAACCTGGTCACGCATGCCTTCACCCCGGCCCGCGTGACCGTGCTGGAACTGCTGGCTTGCCAAGCTGCCATTTCGCTGGAAAATGCCCTGCTCTATACCGACCTGCGTGAGCGCGAAGCGCGCATCCGCCGCCTGGTCGAGGCCAACATCATCGGCATCTTTTTTTGGGATGTGCGCGGCGGCATCAACGACGCCAACGATGCCTTTCTCGACATGCTCGGCTACACCCGCGCCGACCTGAGCGCGGGAATGCTGAGCTGGAGCGGCGTCACGCCCGGCGAATACGGCGAAATCGACCGCCTCAAGGTAACGCAACTGAGCACCATCGGCACCTGCACCCAGTACGAGAAGGAATTCATCCGCAAGGACGGCACCCGGGTGCCGGTCCTGATCGGCGGCACCATGCTCGAAGGCTCGCTGGAACATGGCCTGGCCTTCGTGCTCGACCTGACCGAACGGCGCCAGGCCGAAGCCGAACGGGCCGCCCGCAAAAGCGCCGACGCGGCCAATGCGGCCAAGAGCGCGTTCCTGTCCAGCATGAGCCATGAATTGCGCTCCCCCCTGAACACGCTGCTCGGCTTTGCCCGGCTGATGGAGCGCCAGCCCGCCCTCCCCGACGAGACCCGCGAAGACCTGGCCATCATTCTACGCAGCGGCGAACACCTGCGCGCACTGATCAACCAGGTGCTCGACCTGGCCAAGATCGAAGCCGGCCGCGTGGTGCTCAACGTCACCGATTTCGACCTGCATGCCCTGCTGGACGAACTGGAAGACATGTTTGCCTTCAAGGCCGAGGCGCGCGATCTGTCCTTGCGCTTCGAGCTCGACAGCGTACCGCAGTTTGTCCGCGGCGATCCGCTCAAACTGCGCCAGGTGCTGATCAATCTGCTCGACAACGCGCTCAAATTCACCGAACACGGCAAGGTGGCCCTGCAGGTGCGCGCGCTGCCCCGGCACGAGCGGCTGGCGTTCGCGGTCGTCGATACCGGTGTCGGCATTGCCG
>CBFGOU010000571.1:0-3733 GCA_965650445.1 uncultured Oxalobacteraceae bacterium
AGGAACGACTCGGTGAACCGCGAGTATCCATCCTCGAGGGATTTGTTGACCCTGGCCGTAAGCAGCGCGGTGGCCTGGATCAGCCGCTCGGTGTGCGGATCGCCAACGGTTCCGTGACCGATCTGCAGTTGCGAAGCCAGGCCGGGATACCGCGCCGCGAATTCCGCCGCGCGCTGGCGAAGGAGGCTCAGCTCTTGCTCGTAATGAGGAAGCAGGTCTTTCATCGAGGCGTCAGGAACGTGGCCGAGAGCGTCATTATTGACAGTCGGAAAACACGACGGTTGATTGGTCGCAAGATTTTTACGCCGGGCAGCGCAGATCATGATGGTTGAGTCAGGTCATGAACTGGGAGCCCGCAGATGAAGACACCATCGAAGATCCTGTGGACGGAAGGGGTGACGCTGCGCCCGCAGCACTTCCAGCAACAGGACCGCTACCACGAGGCGCGTCTGCACCGGATGGCGTCCGCGCTGCATCCATACGCATGGGGGCTCTCGGCTGCGCCTATCTGGAACGAAGAGGCGCTGGCCAACAACATCTTGCAGGCCGAGTCCCTGTCGCTGGTGTTCCCGGACGGCGAGACCTATGACGCTCCGGGGGCGGATCTTTTGCCCCAGATGGTCGAACTGGCGGGACTGCCGTCGAGCGAGCCTCACTTCACGTTCTACGCCGCGCTGCCGGCCTATCAATCCCATGGCGGGAACGTCGCCGGCTTTCGGGGACGGGACTTGGGGCAGGCTCGGTTCCGTCAGTTGGAACTGGAGACCGCCGACCAGTACACCGAGGCATTGGACTCTCATATCGTGTACCTTGCCAAACAGGCGCGTCTTCTCTCGCACCTCGCGTCGCGAGACGGGTACCTCGCTGTTCCGGTACTGCGAGTGCGCCGCCGCGGTGGCGGTGGATTCGAAATCGATCCAACATTCATTGCACCTAGCATGTTGGTCGCGGCCGCGCCCGCGCTGGCGCGGCTGCTGGACGCCCTCATGCAAAAGCTGCAGGCGAAAACCGACGCGCTCTACGCCGCGCAGCGCGAGCCCACCAAGGACGTGGTCGTGCAAGGTGGAGACATGTCGTCGTTCTGGCTGCTGCAGACGATCAGCGCGGGATGCGCGGCGCTGCACCACCATGCCCAAGGCCACAAGTTTCATCCGGAACGTCTGTTCCAGGATCTGCTCGGGCTGGCCGGCGGCCTGATGGCGTTCTCGCGCAAGGTCAGGATCAAGGATCTGCCGGCATATGACCACGAGCAGCCGGGGCCTGCGTTCGCCAGGCTCGATGCCATCCTGCGCGATCTGGTCGACACGGTCGTCTCATCGAAGTACCTGTCAATCCCGCTGGTCCAAGATGTTGCGCGGCCTTCGTACTTCGAGGGCAAGCTGCCGGACGCGATCGACCAGAAGACCATGCTGTGCCTAGGTGTGCGGGCCAACGTGCCGGCGCTGGAACTGGTGGCGATGGTGCCATCTCGCTTTAAGATCGGTGCCCCGGACGATGTTGCCCGGCTGGTCGCGTCTGCGCTGCCGGGCGTGGACCTGGTGCACATGCCGCAGGTGCCGGCGGCGGTGCCCATCAGGCCGAACACGTATTACTTTGCGCTCCAGGGCAACGGGCCGCTGTACGCGAACATGCTGCAGGCGCAGGCCGCATCGGTCTACGTGCCGTCCGGGATTCGCGAGCTGTCGCTGGAACTGTTCGCCATCGCGCCGTGAGGGAGTGATGATGGATGACCGTGTAAGTAATCGTATGGCGCAGCGGGAGGGCGGCGGCGTCCCAGTTCTGGATCGCGCGGGCGGCGCTCGTCGACTGAGGCATGGGGACGAGGAACTAGTCTACATCGGCGACGCCTTCGAACGCAGCCATGTCGAAGCCCTCAACGGGAAGCCCTATCCGGTCGAATGGCGGCGCCAGGGTGCGGAGGAGGCGTGGTCGCGGGCGCTTGGCGAAACCCACCTCTGGCGGCGGTGGAGTGCGCCTGGGACGTCGTGCGCGGCGATCAGGGACGAGATGCTCTGGCAGTTGGATCGGAATTTCCCTGTGGCTGAACACGATAATCCCGTGACCCTGCGGAACAGTCAAACCCATATCGCGAACCAGATCAGCGTGAATCTGCTGTACTGCCTGCACAAGGGCACGGTGATCGAAGCGACGCCCGCCCTCGAATCACTGCTCGCGAATTCCGACGTCGACTTGGGTTTGCCGATGAGCATGGTGGCGCCGCCGTTCGCGGCGCAATATTTGCATTTTGGCGAACTGGCGATGCGTCACCTGACGCCGCCGGCTTCCAGTATGCCTGGTCATGTATTCGATGGCGCCTTTTGCTTTTTCGGCCCGCGTGCGGATGCGCCTGGGCGATGGCGCCTGGAGCTTATTCTCATCAGCAAGCGCGGCGATCGCTATAGCGGCCAGGTCACGCTGGCTGGCGAGACCGACCGTGGAGACACGAGCCTCGGCCAGTGGATGGAGTGGGTACTCGGCGCAGCTGACGGTCGGCTGGCCGATGACTGCCGCGAAGCCATGCATGCCGTCGTCAGCTACGTGGTCAAATTGTTCCTGTACATGGGCTTGAAAAACGCGCGCCGCGTCGAGCGCAACGATCGTGACGACGCGCTTAAACGAGCCAAGGGCCTCGGCGAGAGGAAGCGCGACAGGCTGCTGAAGAGAACGGCGTCCCTCTACAACGCGATCCTGGTCGGCCCGGAGACATTACCCGTGCAGGCCACATCCTGTGGTGGCGGCTCGGCCGTCGCACCGCACTGGCGTCGCGGGCACTTTCGGATGCAGCCGTGCGGGCCGGGCTGGCAAGAGCGCAAGCTGATCTTCGTGGCGCCAGTCTTGATTCACGCAGACCGGTTGCAGGACGAGCCGCCGGCGCCGAAGGCATACTGCGCCGATGCGCGGCTTTGATTATTCAGGCTTATTTAGCAAAAACTGAAGTCTCTCATCAATTTCTTTCTCTAGCTGCATTGCCGTCGCGTTTGATTTGGCCTGCGGCCCAGCCTTCTTCTTTCTAGCGCGGCGCTTGCTCGGAACTCCTGGCTCGTCCGACGGAAATTCTACTGCCCGCATAGCCGGAGTCAGAAGAGCGTCGGGCCATGGGAACACGTTTCGATTCATCCCACTCGGTACGTACCATTTCTTGAAATCCCAGTCCCAGCGTGCGCCTCGCCACTTCGCTTCATCTTTTTCTTCGAACGGAACCTCAAGAAAGCGACGTGTTGGATGTGGTTTTAGATCAGGAAATTCCTTCTCCTGTACCGCAAGCTTGGTCTCTTGAGATTGGGGAAGCATAGGTGCAAAGCACTTCGTTGGCGGTTGCAAGCTACGGTCGAATTTGCAGCGGCGCAGCGCCAAAAGGAACATTTCCTGCCATACCAGATCCCAGTGCTCGGCGTCGAATCTGGACGGTTTTGATTTGGAAGGGATCTTCATGATGCCGCAGCGAGCGAGCAGCTGGCCTGGCACGGTCGGATGGAATTCGAAGCCAGTATGCTCTTTGAACAGTGCGACGGCGTCTTGTGAAGTGAAAGTGTTCTGCAACTTTAAACATTAGTGTCACTTATAGTGCGTGTCACTATATAGCGTGGCCCCATAAAGGTCAAACACGTATGCTCGTGACGTTGCATTTTGATAATGGCGTCATGGAATACGACCCTCTTCAGTTGTTCGGCCGGCACTTGGCAAAGCTGCGCAAGGCACGCGGCTGGTCGCAGGAGAGGCTTGCGCTGGAGAG
>CBFGOU010000572.1:0-3728 GCA_965650445.1 uncultured Oxalobacteraceae bacterium
GTGAAGTTCGCAGCCATCAAGCCGGAGTGACGCGGCAGCCCACGCCAATATTCCGTAACGTCCGTCATCGGAATTCGTCAACACGGACTAGCACTACTTTGGCAGATTGAGTTTAGGCCGCAATCCCGCCCGGACCCATCTTCGGCAGTTCGGGCAGCGCTGAAGCGGTCGCATGATGAGATCGACGATAGCGTGGCGCACGGCTGGCAAGCTTGGCTGAGGTGGTGGTCCGTTGATTCTTTTTTTCCCGCTTCGCTCGGATGAGGCGACGATGCTGAAGGAAGGCGTAAGCGATCATTGTCATGAGGGCGTGACGGTGAAGGCCTTGCCAGGAGCGTCCCTCGAAGTGGTCGAGGCCGAGTTCTTCTTTTAATTGCTGATGCGCCTGCTCACAAATCCATCGAGCCTTGATGATGGCGGCGAGCATGCGCAGGCCCGTCTTGGCGGGCAGGTTGGCAAGATAGTATTTCTTCTCTCCCGAAGGGCGGTGTTCGCCGATGAGCCAGGCCTCGTCCCCCGGCAGATGTTGCTGACCCTTGTCCCTGATCCGCTGCGGTGGTCCGTCGGCCGTGCGCACACGCACAGCCGCAAAGCGGGCTTTGAGCTTTCCCTTCGTGCCGGTGCGCCAGCTGATGTTCTGCCACCTGGCATCAGCGAGCATATCTTCGGCTGCCATCGATAGAATGTTCGGGACGTGCCGCTGACGAGGACGGCCGCGCCCGGCAATGGGCCAGATGAGCCGCACGCCGACAGGGTACACCTTGAGGTGACGCGGGATACCAACGGCCCAGGCCAGACTGCGCGCCGTGAGGCCCTGCCGGAATGGCGCGCTCAGCCCGTAACCGGCATCTGCCAGCACACAGCCGAAGCGGACACCGGCTGCGATCATGTGATCGATCTCGGCGAGCGCTATCTCCGGCTTCGTCCGTGCCGTTCGATGTTCGGCCGGAACGCCAGCCCGCTTCAAACGTGCTCGATCGCTCGTCCAGCTCTCGGGGAGGAAAAGGCGCAGCGCTACCGTCACCGGCACCTCGCCGCGCGCCAGCGTCAGTGACACCAGCGTCTGGCAATTGGCCGTCTTGCCCAATGCCGAAGCATATTGCGCAGCGACACCGACCGAGTGCTTGCCTTTCTTCGGCATCGACGTATCGTCGATCACCAACACCGCATCGCTGCCGCCGACGAGCTTATCAGCCTGGATCAGAAGTTCTGTCTCCAGCGGAGCCTCCTTCCAGACGCCAGCAGCAACAAAATGGTGCAGCTGATCATAGTCACCCGGCGCAAGACGCTCTGCCATTGGCTGAACGCTCTTGCGATCACCCGGTCCGATCAGCCCCGCCACGTAAAGGGGACACATTCGCTGTCGTGACCTGTGACCCAAGCGCTCTAGGAACGGCTCGAGCCAGCGCCCAAGCTCGTCTTCCCAATCCGACGTTGTTCCCACCATGGCCGGCCCTCCAAATGCCGACCACCCATGAATCATTGAAAAACTGATTTGGGAATCCCATCACGCTCGTCAGCAGCAAAAAATCTGCCAAAGTAGTGTTAGGGCGTGTACTCATTAACGCGCAGATCGGAGTCCGCTTTCGGGGGCAAACCGGAAAACATTTGCTCCGTCTGAGCCTTTCAGCTTTTGACCCTGGCTGCGTAAAAACGCGGTGCTAGCACTGATTCTCGCATTATGATTCTCGCGCGATTTGCGGGAGGGTCGGATGAAGCGCTTTCTGGTTGGCGCGGATCGCGGGCAGTCGACTTTGTTGCCCGAATGCCTCGATGAATGGATTGATGAGAGCAATCCTGTTCGCGCGGTCGATGCGTTCGTCGATGCGCTTGATCTGGGCAAGCTCGGGTTCGAAGGCGTTGTGCCGGAAGTAACGGGCCGGCCCTCGTATCATCCCTCGGCCCTGCTCAAGCTCTACATCTACGGCTATCTCAATCGGGTGCAATCGAGCCGGCGGCTGGAGCGTGAGGCCGGTCGCAATCTCGAGGTGATCTGGCTTCTCGGCCGATTGGTCCCGGATGACAAAACGATTGCCGATTTCCGCAAGGACAATGGGTCTGCGATCCGCAAGGTGTGCGCCCAGTTCGTCGCGCTGTGCCGCGACATGGGTCTGCTCACCAAAGCGAGCGTCGCCATCGACGGGAGCAAGTTCAAGGCCGTCAACAATCGCGACCGCAACTTTACGCGCGCGAAAGTGGAGCGGCGCCGGGCGCAGCTCGAGGCGAGCGTCGCGCGGTATCTGAGCCAGCTCGACACGGCCGATTTGCAGGAGCCGTCGGAGGCGCTTGCGGCCAAGACGGCACACCTCAAGGAGAAGCTCGCCAAGCTCGAAAGCGAGATGCAGCGCCTCGCGGCGATGGAGAAGCAGATGTTGGCTTCTCCAGATCAGCAGATATCGTTGACCGACCCTGACAGCCGCTCGATGGCAACGAGCGGTCGCGGCTCCGGCGTCGTGGGCTACAACGTGCAGGTCGCGGTCGATATCAAGAACCATCTAATCGTCACGCACGAGGTGACGAATGTGGGCTCGGATCGCTCACAACTTGCGAACGTCGCCAACGGAGCGAAGGCCGTTCTGCAGACTGATAAGCTCGATGCCGTCGCCGATCGTGGCTACTTCAACGGCGTTGAGATACTGGCTTGTGATCGCGCGGGGATCACCGTGACGCTGCCCAAGCCGATGACCTCGGGCGCGAAGTTGGAAGGTCGCTTCGGCAAGCAGGACTTCGTCTATCTGCCTGAGGAAGATGTCTATCGCTGCCCGGCCGGCGAGCGGCTGACGTTCCACTACGTGAACGAGGAGAACGGGCAGAAGCTGCGGCGCTACTGGACCAATGCGTGCGGCACCTGCGCGATCAAGCACCGCTGCACGACGGGCAAGGAGCGTCGCATCACCCGCTGGGAGCACGAGCATGTACTGGAGACGGTGCAGAGGCGTCTCGACGAGAATCCTCAGGCCATGCGTCAGCGCCGCGAGACGGTCGAGCACCCTTTCGGCACGCTCAAGATGCGGATGGGCGCGACGCACTTCCTGATGAAGCGGCTGCCGAAGGTCGCCACCGAGATGGCGCTGCACGTGCTTGCCTACAATCTCACGCGCGTGATGAACATCGTCGGCGTGAAGCCGCTCCTGGCGGCGATCCGGGCTTGAGCTGCGGGCTGTCTTGGCGTTTCCAGGTCACTCAGAATGACCTCTGGGAGCTTCAGGAGTGTCTCCAGACCCCGCAATCGCAGAAAAAGCCAATCAGCGCGCCTGAGGGTGCTCGCCAGCCAGTCGGAAGTAGCTTTGGACCGCTCCGAAACGTTTTTACGCAACCAAGACCCATAGCGGACTTTGACACGCTTTTCAGTGTGTTAGACTGCCCGCATATGAAGCGGCGAGAGTTCATCACGGTTATAGGTGGTGCGGCGGTTTGGCCGGTGTCCGCGCGTGCGCAACAGCCCGAGCGCGTACGGCGCATCGGTGTGCTGCTGCCCGGAGCCGCGGGCGACGTGGAATTTCAGACCCGTGTGGGGGCATTCCAGCAGGGATTGCAGCAAGCGGGCTGGACCATCGGCCGCAACCTGCGCATCGACACCCGCTGGGCCACGACCGATGCCGCCGAGATTCGCAGGCACGCGGCGGAATTGGCCGCGCTCGCGCCCGACGTCATCCTGGCCCATGCCGCCACGACCGTGGGCCCTTTGCTGCAGGCGACTCGCACCATCCTGGTCGTGTTCCCCTCGG
>CBFGOU010000573.1:0-3728 GCA_965650445.1 uncultured Oxalobacteraceae bacterium
CGGCTGGCGCTGGGCCATCGACAGGCAACGCCTCGCCACCCCGGAGGCGTTCCTGTGCAGCGCTGCCGGCGTCGGAGTCATCCATAGCTAACGCGCACAGCGCCAATGAAAACTGCCCGATCGGAATCGATCGGGCCGGGGCGGTCGCCCCCGCATTCGCGAGGGCAGGCTCGCGCCAATGCGGGGGGACGACCTGATTATTTGGCGGCTTTTTTGGCGGGGGCCTTCTTGGCAGCGGCTTTTTTCGCCGGCGCCTTGGCGACCTTCTTGACTGGCGCGGCCAATTCTTCTTCGGCTTCTACTTCGGCAACTTTGCCTTTGACCGGGGCCTTGGCCTTGCGCTCCTCGAATTCGAAGCTGATCTTGCCATCCTTGCCTTTGACCAGGTAAGCCTTGAAGGGACGGCGCGTGCGTTGCGACACGAAGCCCGGCAGCAGGTCGGTCTTGTTGTCGTTGAGCAGCTTGACCATTTGCTCCGGCAAGATTTCCTGTTGCAAGATGATGCGGCCACTGCGGAAGTCGCAGGTTTTCGGCTTGGCGACGCTGTGTTCGCACACATAGGCCAAGCCCATCTCATAGACGCTGCCGGTGCATTTCGGGCAAGGTCCGAGCGGGGTCTGGCCGGTGAAGTCCACTCCTTCCCCGTCCTCGCCGCCTTCATCGTTCTGGCCGAAGTCGAACTCCAGCTTGAAGTTGTTGATGTCCTCGTCGCGCACGATGCGCAAAATCGCCGCGAACGGACGCCCCATCTTCGAGCGGAAACCCTGCATCGGACCGATGGTTCGGTTGGCCAGCAACTCTTCGACTTCGGCAATCTCGAACTGGCGGCTGCCCGGCGTCTTGCTCATGTTGAAGTCGCACTTGGTGCAGGCGAAGCGCCGGTAGTTTTCCTTGACCACGCCGCCACAATTCGGGCACGGCGTTTTCAAGGTCGTGTAGTCGCCTGGAATGGTTTCGTTATCGTATTCCTTGGCGCGCTTGACGATAATTTGCGTCATCTGCGCGATTTCACGCATGAATTCGTCACGCGAGATCTTGCCCTTTTCCATCTGCGACAGCTTGTATTCCCATTCGCCGGTCAGTTCGGGCGCCGTCAGTTCGTTCACGCCCAGGCCACGCAGCAAGGTCATCAGCTGGGATGCCTTGGCGGTCGGGATCAGTTCGCGTCCTTCGCGCAGCAGGTAGCGTTCGGTCAGCAAGCCTTCGATGATGGCCGCGCGCGTCGCTGGCGTGCCCAGCCCTTTGCCGGCCATGGCGTCGCGCAGTTCGTCGTCGTCGATGAGCTTGCCGGCGCCTTCCATGGCCGACAGCAGGGTCGCTTCCGTATAGCGCGCGGGCGGCTTGGTGACCAGGCCGTTGGCGGTGACTTTTTCGGTCTGGACCTTTTCGCCCTTGGCCACCGGCACCAGGGTACCGGCCTCATCCTTGTCGTCGCCGGCCAGTTCCTTGCCGTAGACGGCCAGCCAGCCGGGATTGGTCATGACCTTGCCTTCGGTCTTGAACTGGTGTCCGGCCACTTCCGTGAAGCGGGTGGTGACCTGGAATTCGGCCGGCGGGAAGAACACGGCCATGAAACGGCGCGTGACCAGGTCGTACAGCTTTTGTTCCGGTTCGCTCAGATTCTTTGGTGCGATGCCAGTCGGAATGATCGCGAAGTGGTCCGAAATCTTGGCGTTGTCGAAAATCCGCTTGTTCGGCTTGACCCAGCCTTTGTCGATGATCTGCTTGGCGAACTGGTGGTAATTATTGTTGTCGCCCAGGCTCGCGAGCGTGTCCTTGACGGTGTTGACATAGTCTTCCGGCAAATGACGCGAATCGGTACGCGGGTAGGTCAGCACCTTGTGCTTTTCGTACAGGGCCTGGGCCAGGCCGAGCGTGTTCTTGGCGGAAAAGCCGAAGCGGCCGTTGGCTTCGCGCTGCAGGCTGGTCAGGTCGAACAGGGCCGGCGCCATCGAAGTGGTCGGCTTGGATTCTTCGGTGACATTGCCCTGGCGGCCTTTGCAGGCCGTGGCGATGCTGTCGGCCGCGGCCTTGCTCCACAGGCGTTCGGCGCGCTTTTCCGGGTCGTTTTCGTCTTTCTTGAAGTTCTGGTCGAGCCAGCGGCCTTCGTAGACGCCGGCGGCGCACACGAATTCGGCGCGCACTTCCCAGAAGTCGCGCGGGACGAATTTCTTGATCTTGTCTTCGCGTTCGACCACGATCGACAGGGTCGGCGTCTGCACGCGGCCCACGGTGGTCAGGTAAAACCCGCCCTCTTTCGAGTTGAAAGCGGTCATGGCGCGGGTGCCGTTGATGCCGATCAGCCAATCGGCTTCCGAGCGGCAACGCGCGGCGTCGGCCAGCGGCAGCATTTCCTCGTCGGTGCGCAGACGCGAAAAGCCGTCGCGGATGGCCGAGGGCGTCATCGACTGCAGCCACAGGCGCTTGACCGGCTGCTTGGCCTTGGCGTTCTGGGCGATCAGGCGGAAGATCAGTTCTCCTTCGCGGCCCGCGTCGCATGCGTTAATCAGTTGGGTAACGTCCTTGCGTTTGATCAGGCGGTTCAAAACCTTCAGCCGCGCCTCGGTCTTGGCGATCGGGTTGAGCGCGAAGTACGGCGGAATCATCGGCAGGTGCGCGAAGCTCCACTTGCCGCGCTTGATGTCGTGCTCTTCCGGCACGGCGATTTCCAGCAGGTGGCCGACGGCGGAGGACAACACGTACTCGTCGGACTCGAAATACTCATCGTGCTTGGTGAAGCCGCCCAGCGTCTTGGCGATATCGTTCGCGACGGAGGGCTTCTCGGCGATGATGAGGGTTTTGGTCATAGGTTTCTCGTCGTACTGATTAAGGGTTCGGCAGCCGCATCATACATGCTTGCCGTCAGGATGAATAAAATTATCATCCTGGCATCAAAATTGGGAGAGTCTGGAATGAGCGGCCAATGATAAGCGTGTTGCCTGCAAAACTGCAAGTAAGCACACCGGGCACGCGGCAGTAAACAGACAGGGGGCGGAAAAACAAACGGCAGCGCGTGGCAGCCTGTCGGACTTGGGGGGCGAAGCGAAAAAATAGCTGGTCGAGGCCAGATTTTGACGGGTTCGCCTTGCCCACAGCCGCGCGATGGGCCGCGAACACGGCGCCATATGGACCGGGCAACGCGGGGGACGATCCAGGTATTCTTGCCGCCGCCGATCCCGAGTCCGGCAGGCTGCTACCCGCCTTGGAGGGGATCAGTGCAACAGGCGCGGGGCCTGTTCGTCGTCGGACCCGAACAGGTCGTCGAACATCAGCGCGTCCGGTTCCTTGCCCTGGCTCCACAAGAGCATCAGGACGATGATCTTGAGCTTGCCCAGGCCAACCGGGGATTCTTCCAGCGCCAGCGCGCGTTCGACCACGATTTCGCGCTGCACCGGGCTGAGCACCTTGGCGCTTTCGAGGAACTGGATGAAGCCGACCGCGGCGCTACCAAGCGCGTCGTACTCTTGCGCAACGTAAAAGCGCGTACCGGACGAGGACAGGGCCACGCTGGGTTCGGCGCCGGCCATTTCGGTGAGGTCGGTCAGCCAGACGATCGCCTCGGAAATTTCGACATCGTCGAAGCCGACTGCCGACAACTTGCGTGCCAGCACAGCCGGCTCGGGGCAGGCATCCGGACGATAGTATGTCTCGTAGAGGTAGACCAGGATATCAAACATGGCTCTACTCTATCAGCTAACGTCGCGCGGACACAAGGCCTGTACAGCCAC
>CBFGOU010000574.1:0-3727 GCA_965650445.1 uncultured Oxalobacteraceae bacterium
AGATGCGGTTCATCTTGTTGATCGTCTCGATCATGTGCACCGGCACGCGGATGGTACGCGCCATGTCGGCGATCGAGCGCGTGATGGCCTGGCGAATCCACCAGGTCGCATAGGTCGAGAACTTGTAGCCACGGCGATATTCGAACTTGTCCACCGCCTTCAGCAGACCGATATTGCCTTCCTGGATCAGATCCAGGAACTGCAGGCCGCGGTTGATGTATTTCTTCGCGATCGAAATCACCAGACGCAGGTTGGCCACCGTCATTTCGCGCTTGGCGTGACGCGCACGCTTCTCGCCGGCCGCCATCTGCTTGTTAATCTTGCGCAGATCGGCCAGCGGCAGCGCCACGCGCGCCTGCAGGTCGATCATGCGCTTTTGCAGTTCCTTCACGGCAGGCACGTTCCGGCCCAGCACGGCGCTGTACGGATACGCGCAATCGACTTCGCCATCGACCCAGTCCAGATCCGTCTCATTACCCGGGAACACCTTGATGAAGTGCGCGCGCGGCATGCCGCAGCGGTTCACGCAGATATCGAGCACGGCTTTTTCGATGTGGCGCACTTCGTCCATCTGGCCGCGCAGGGTGTCGCACAGCTTTTCGACGACCTTGGCGGTAAAGCGGATGCCCAGCAGTTCGTTGGAAATGACTTCCTGCGCCTTGACGTAATTCTTCGAGCCGTAGCCATCCTTCTCGAAGGCCTTGGCCATCTTCTCGAATTCTTCCTGGATGACGCCGAATTTTTCCAGCGCGCCGCGCTTCAACTGCGCCAGCTGCTCGGCCGAAAAGCCGGCCGCGCCGCCGTTGGCGTCGCCATCTTCCTCTTCGTCTTCCTCTTCCTCGTCGTCCTCGTCGTCATGCGCGTGCGCGGCGGCCGGGGCCGGAGCGTTCGATTCGTTCAAATCGACAAAGCCGTCGACCACTTCGTCGACCTTGATTTCATCACTGGCGATCTTGTGCGACAGGGCGATGATTTCGGCGATCGTGGTCGGGCAGGCGGAGATAGCTTGCACCATGTCCTTCAAGCCTTCCTCGATGCGCTTGGCGATCTCGATCTCGCCCTCGCGCGTGAGCAGCGCCACGGCGCCCATCTCGCGCATATACATCCGCACCGGGTCGGTGGTGCGGCCGAAATCCGAGTCGACCGTCGACAGCGCCGTCGCCGCAGCCGCTTCGACTTCATCGTCGCTGGTCGCGGTGGCCACGGTGTCGGTCAGCAGCATCATTTCCGCGTCCGGCGCGCGCTCGTAGACGGCGATGCCCATGTCGTTGAAGGTCGCGATGATGCCTTCGATCGCTTCCGGATCGATGATGTTTTCCGGCAGCTGGTCGTTGATCTCGGCATAGGTCAGGAAGCCGCGCTCCTTGCCCATGTTGATCAGGTTCTTGATCTGCTGGCGGCGGCGCTCCAGATCCGCTTCCGAGGTCTTGTCGTCGCCCGACAGCGCGCTCGCCAGGCCGCTCTTGGCCTTGCGTTCCTTGGCCTTCGAGACCGCCTTCAGTTCGGCGCGCTCGACCGCGTTCAGCGCCGCCACTTCGTCGTTCTCAGGCGTAAATTCGCTCGGCTTGCGGCCGCGCCGGCCCGGCACCTTGACCGACGGCAGCAGATAGCCGGAGGTATCGATAGCGGCCAGCGCGGCCGCGTCGGTGGTCTGGCTGACGGCCTGGCCGGCGGTTGGAATGATCACGGTCGGCTCGATCTCGGGCTTGCGCACGGCACGCTTGACGGCCGGTTTCGGCGCGGCCGGCGGCGCTTCAGCGGCAACCGCCGCTTCCTGCACAGCGGCCAGTTTGGAACGCTTGCGCACGACCACCGGCGCCGGCGCCTCGTTCACGCTGGCCGGCACTTCGGCCTCGACCGCAGCCGCCGCCAGGCGCGAGCCCTTCTTCACCACGGTGACCTTGGCCGCCGCTTCCGTTTCCACAAAATACGAGGTGGCGGTTTTCGGCACGGCCAGTGGCGCGCTGCCTTTGCGCGGCGCTTTGGTCGTGGTGAGGGTCAAGGTTTTCGCGGTGTTCTTCATTAAAACTCCAGTCAATAATCCACCCGGCGCGACATGAGGCGCGCTCGCTGGACGGTGCATCAGGAAGGCCCTGCTACCTACTTAGGGCAAAGTCGCCGGATTGCAAGCACGACGGGCAGCGCTGCCCGGAAGGGCAGACGCGCAGTAGGTGTGCAGTGGTCAATTTGGCGCTGGTCATGGCAGAACGAAAAAAAGCCCGTCAGTTAAAACGGGCTTGAATCTATTTTTCGGAAGAAGAATAGAGGAGACGGTGCAATTATGCATCATTAGTAGATATCGCGATAATTAATAATGCGAATATCAGATATCATTGATACTGATAATCCATCCCGTCGCCCATCACCTTCCGCCTGCCCTGCGTTGTATCAAGCCGCTCGCAAAGCAAGGGGCGGATCATACACGATTTCGCCCCTCTCGGCTCGTCGCCCATCAAGCACACGCGAATAAAATCCAAGCACATGCCAATCTGACCATGCTATCCTTTCGCTTCCCGCTTTTCCTATGATGTCAATGAACCCTAACAGCAATGCCGCCGAGTCCGGCGACACGCCAGCGCCAGCGCTGGCACCGGAAGCGGCGCCTGAAGCCGTCCCCGCAACCGCACCTGCCGCCAACGCACCGGCCGCAGTGGCCGGGCCAAGTCCACGTGCCCTGCTCAAGCAACTGCAGCAGCAATTCCCGCCGTTTCGCGATTGCCTGCCCTTGGCCATCGGGATCGACAAGCAACTGCTCGCCAAACTGCCCGGCCTGGACCGCAAAGCCATGCGCGCCGCGCTCGGCATTCACACCGGCTCGCTGCGTTATCTGCGCGCCATGGAAAAAGCCAGCGTCCGTTTCAACCTCGACGGCACCCAGGGCGCCGAAGTGACCGACACCCACCGGGCCCACGCCAAGGAAACCTTGCAGCAGCGCTTCAAGAAAGAAGCCGAGCGCAAGAAAGCCGAGCGCGAGGCCGCCGCCGAACAAGAAGCCAACCGCCTGCGCCAGGAAAAACTGCTCCAGCTGGCCAACAAGTTTTCGCGCAACGGCTAATCTCCCCATGACGCCCGATCAGGACGAGTTGCTGCCGCCTTACGACGGCATCAAGCTGGCCGACGTACGCCTGGTCAAGTCCGACAAGGATGCGGCCGAGGCCTTCGCGGCCCTGTCCACCAGCGACGTGGTCGGCTTCGACACCGAATCCAAGCCCACCTTCCTCAAAGGCGAGGTGTCGACCGGCCCGCACCTGGTGCAGTTGGCCACCGACCAGCGCGCCTACCTGTTCCAGATCGGCGCCGCCCCGGCCGTGGAAGTGCTCAAGGCGGTGCTGGAGTCGCCCGTCATCCTCAAGGTCGGCTTCGGCCTGGCCGACGATCTCAAGCGCCTGCGCGGCAAGCTCGGCATCGACGCAGTCAACGTGCTCGACCTGTCGACCGCCCTGCGCAAGGGCGAGCGCAACACGCTCGGCGCCAAGACCGCCGTGGCGCGCTACTTCGGCCAGAAGCTGCAAAAGTCCAAGAAGATCACCACCACCAACTGGGCCTTGCCGCGCCTGTCGGAAAAGCAGATCCTGTACGCCGCCGACGACGCCCACGTGGCGCTGAAAATCTACCGCCACTGGCGCGCCCTGCCCGCCTCCTAGCGCAAGCGCAGGCGCAGCTCCAGCATCGACGGCGCCATCACGAAGCCCATGCGCTCTTCGGGCTCGGCGCCGTCCGGCGTCGC
>CBFGOU010000575.1:0-3703 GCA_965650445.1 uncultured Oxalobacteraceae bacterium
GGCGCCAGGTACCGTCGTAGCGCGGCTTTTCGCCGGCCGCGCGCATGCGCTCGCGCATCGCCTCGACTTCCTCCGGCGACGAATAGCACAGGTAGGCCGTGCCCGCTTCCAGCATCTGCCCGATCACTTCGCGATAGCGGTCCATGCGCTGCATCTGATAGAACGGACCTTCATCGTGGTGCAGGCCGAGCCACTGCATGCCATCCAGGATGGCTTGCACCGCTTCCGGGGTCGAGCGCTCCAGATCGGTGTCCTCGATGCGCAGGATAAAGGTGCCGCCGAAGTGGCGCGCGAAGGCCCAGCTGTACAGGGCGGTGCGGGCGCCACCGAGGTGGAGATAGCCGGTGGGGCTGGGAGCGAAACGGGTGCGAACGACGGTCATGGCAAAGCTCGTAAGAGGTAAAGCCGCCATTTTACAGCCTCGTCCATGCCAGGGCAGCGACACGTTTGGCCGCCATAGGTGCCGCCGGGCGCGGTGAGGGTCCTCAATACCCAGCCAGTCTCCCTGCGGATACTCGGTCGTATGCGGCCACGGCGCGCATCCGCCAGCTTTCCGGTTGAAAGCCCGGGTCCATCACAAGGAGAACATATGGAACGAAGAACCTTTCTAAGACTGGGCAGCGCGGCCGCACTGGGCGCATCGCTGAGCGCCTGCGGCGGCGGCGGCGGCAGCGACGATGCCGGCTCCACGTTCGCGCCTGCCACCAGCGGCACCGTCGTCAGCTGGAATAACGCCACCCTGCAAGCCATTCGCGACACCAACGCCAGCCCGCCGGCGGCGGCGCGCTCGCTCGCCGTGGTTCACAGCGCCATGTATGACGCCTGGGCCGCCCACGATGCGCACGCCACCGGCGTGCACAGCGGCACTTCGCTGCGCCGCCCCGCGGAGGAAGGCACTGCGGCCAACCGCAGGCAAGCGTTCAGCGTTGCCGCCTACATCGCCCTGCTCGACCAGTTCCCTACCCAGAAACCCGCCTTCGACGCGCAACTTGCCAAGCTGGGCTACAGCCCGGCCGATGCCGCCGGCAGCGTTGGCGCCAGCGCCGCGCAAGCCGCGCTGGACTTTTTTCACGACGATGGCGCCAACCAGCTCGGCACGCTCACGCCCGGCGGCATCCCGTATGCCGACTACAGCAGCTTCGCGCCCACCAATCCACCCATGCTGGTCGGCGAACCGGCAGCACCAGGCCAGATTCCCGACCCCGACCATTGGCAGCCCCTGAGCTACCGGGACGCCAGCGGCACCATCAAGACCGCGCCCTACCTGCTGACATTCTGGGGCCTGGTCGTGCCGTTCGCCCTCACCAGCGGCAGCCAGTTTCGCGCCCCCGCGCCTGCGCCCTTCGCCAGCGCGGAGTTCACGGCCCAGATGGAGCATGTCCTCGAAGTCCAGCAAGGCTTGACGGAAGCGCAGAAAGTCATGGCCGACTTCTGGGCTGGCGGCGTCAGCGGCGAGCTGCCGCCCTGCTACTGGGCCCAGTTCGCGCAAGTCGTGTCCCAGCGCGACCACCACGATGACGATGCCGACATCAAACTGTTCTTCGTTCTGTCGCAAGCCCTGCACGACGCCGGCATCGCCGCGTGGGACACCAAACGCGCCTACGTTTCCTCGCGCCCGATTACCGGGATACGCCGCCTCATGGCCGGCAAACGCATCGTCGGCATCGGACTGGACGGTCCGGCCGCGGGGCTGGCCAGCATCGCGGGCGAAACCTGGATGCCCTACCAGCTTCCCAGCTTCGTCTCGCCGCCCTTCCCCGACCAGGTATCCGGACACAGCACATTCAGCATGGCCGCCGCCACGGTGCTCAAGCAGTTCACCGGCAGCGACGTCTTCAACCACAGCGTCACGATGAAAGCGCACACCTTGCGCTACGACCCTGCCCTGCCCGCGCAAGACAATACGCTGGCGTGGACCAGCTTCAGCGGGGCGGCCAACGAAGCGGGCTGCGCGCGGGTCTACGCCGGCATCCATTGCGCCAAGGCCGACCTGGACGGCCGCGCCATGGGGGCCAAGGTGGGCGAGGCCGTCTTCGAAAAAGCCCAGCGCTACTGGCTGGGCTTGGGGTAGTTCGGCCTGCGCGCCTTACTGCGTCCTGGCTTCGTAAGCGCCGATATCGAGCGCGCCCACGGCCGGACGGATCTCGCCCCAGGCCGGATGCTGATACTGGGCGATCGGTTTGAGCACCACGCCGGTCGGCGATACCCCCGGATCGGTCGCCGCGCCGATCACCAATGCATCGGTCGGATGCAGGTCGAACGCGGCGCGCTTGATAAAGGCCGGCGCGATCGAACGGAAATTGGTCTTCCTGACCGTGCCGGCCTGGGTGCTGTCGGTGCCGGTGCCGCTCAACAGATTGTTTTGCATGAGCACCGGCTTGGTCACGCCCGAACCGACCATCACGAAGGTGCCGCGCGCGGTATCGTCGTTGAGGAAGGTATTGTTCACCACGTACAGGTCTTGCCCCGGATTGGATGCCCCCTCCTCACCATAGGCAATCAGCGACGGATTCTGGTTGGCCGCCGGCTGCTGGATGATATTACCGATGATGTAGGAGGTACCGGCGTTGGGCAGGTCAATCTCGTAGCTGGGCTGGCCGGCCGCGGTGGAACCGGTCTGGCCCGGCGCCAGGCTGGAGAAGCGGTTGTACAGGATCGTATTGGTCATGGCGCGCGACTTCAGGTTGTGGCCCACGTTGGCGTCGTGCGAATAGTTATAGCGGAAGAACAGGCTGCGCACGCTGCCGATGTAGAGATTGTGCGTACGCCCGTCGCCATACCCGTTGTGGCCGAATTCCGTGGTTTCGATGCGGACGTCGCTGTTCGGGTTTGCGCCGCACAGGATGCCGTTTTCGTTATCGTGGATAAAGCTGCGCTGCAGCTTGAAGTGCGTCCCTTCCAGGCGCAGCGCGGCGCCGTTCTGGTCCGGCACCTTGGCGCCGAGCATTTCCACGTTCTCGATCGAGATGCTGTTGCCGATCACTACCCAGGTGCCCTTGCCCATGGCATTGCGGCCGGCCGCGTCGATCTTCGGGCGGCCGTTGACGCCGCGAATGATCAGGTTGCGCTGGTAGATACCGCACACGTCGCCCGAATAGGTGACATTGCCGGTGATCTCGATGGTGTCGTTGGGCGCGGCAGCAGCAAAGGCGGCGCAGGGCGCGGCGAACTGCTTGCCCGGTCCGACTTCGAGAACGGCGGCGCCGGCATTGGCCATGGCTGCGGCGCCCATCAGCGCGGGCAATACTTTCAGAGAGTTTTTCAACATTACTAGTTTATCCAGAAAGGCCGGGCACAGCGTCGTGGTGCCGGCGTGGTGGCAGGGAGTACACAAATGTTACGTTCAATTTCTTGATGTCACATTTTCTGTTGGCAGTATCCCATTTGCAAAAACTCGGTAAAGACACGAATAAGGCGCGCGACATTGCCCAATTCGGCGCGTACATCGTTGTTGAACAGCGTTAGGGGTAAGCTTGGGATATGGTCACCGCCACATTCCGCTTTTACGAAGAGCTCAACGATTTCCTGCCGCCGGCGCGGCGCAAGCAGGCGTTCAGCTGCGCGTGCGCGCGCGACGCCACCACCAAGCACATGATCGAAGCGCTGGGCGTGCCGCATACCGAAGTGGAATTGATTCTGCTAAATGGCGCCGAAGGCGACGGCGCCGCTGGACAGCAGCACGCCGAGGAAGTTGAAGCAGCCC
>CBFGOU010000576.1:0-3700 GCA_965650445.1 uncultured Oxalobacteraceae bacterium
CCAGGGTGCGGTACTTGTCGCGCATGACTTCCATCTGGCGTTCCTGCAGCGACACGGTCTTGCCGGTCAGCGGGCTGGACAGGCGAACCGTGCCCAGCAGCCCGGCGTGCTCTTCGAAGAAATGGGGATTGTCAGCCAGGTAGCGGGCGACGGCGCTTGAATCCAGTGGTGCGGTCATTGATGTTTTCGGTGAGGCGGATAAGTCCCGCAATTCTAACCGAGAGCTTCCGTGCGCCCATAAAAAAAAGACGCCCGGAGGCGTCTTTCCTGCCGCTGGCGGTACGCCTCAGAAGCGGTGGCGGATGCCGATCTGGACCGCGCGGCTGTCCTCGCCCGGCACCAGGGTGAAGCCGCCCGGCGAACCGGCCGCGCCCGGCGTGTACTGGCCGTCGTTCTGGTTCTTGATGTTGGCAAACACCGTATAGATATCGGTGCGCTTGGACAGGTTGTAGTCGTAGCCCACCGCCATCAGGGTGGCGTCGCTGTTGGAGCTGGTGCGGTCGTTCTGGCGCGCCACCGAGGCCATGATGCGGCCCGAGCCGATGCGGTAGTGCAGGCCCAGCTGGTAGCTGTTGGCGTCGACCTGGGTATTGCTGGTGATCGCGGTGGTGAAGACCGAGGTCAGGCCGGCGATCTGGGCCGCAGACAGGCCGGCGCCGCTCAGGGCCGGCACGATCTGGCCATTGAACGCGGCCAGGTAATCGGCCAGCAGCACCGAATTGCGGTTGCGCTGGGTGTGGTAGCCGGCGAACAGCTTCCAGTCGCCGGTGGTGTACGAGCCGCCCACGGTGGTGGTGATGAGGCTGTCGCGGTCGGCCTGGTCCTTGCCGCGGTTGTGGCCGATGCCGACGTCGAAGCCATTGGCCTTGTAGGTGAGCATGGCGCCCAGGAAGCGGTTGTAGCGGCCCAGATAGCCCGACTGCTTGGTGCCGTACATCAGCGAGCCGCCGATGCCGGCCGGCGTGGCGATGCGGTACTGGATCGATTTCTGCGAGCGGATATCGGCGCCCAGCGCGGTGAAGCCGGCGGTGCCGCCGGTAATGCCGCCCCAGGTGCCGGCGGTGCCGGTTTCAAACGCGTCGGCGGCGGCGAACACTTCGTAGCCGGGCGTGTACATGCGCCCCAGCAAGACCGCGCCGACCGGCGTGACCAGGCCGACCATGGCGGTGCGGTCGAACAGCGCACGCTCAGGATTGACGGCCGGGCCGTTCTTGGGCTGGATGGCGTTGCGCATGGCCGCCAGGATGGGGGCCGGGAAGGCGCCCATGCCGCGCGTGAGATACAGGCCGGGATTGTCGCTGATCAGGGTCGGCACCTGGGTGCCGGTGTCGAGTTCGACCCGCGCTTCCAGATTGAAGATCGCCTTATAGCCACCGCCGATGTCTTCGGTACCCTTGAAACCCAGGCGCGAGCCGTCGGCAATGCCGCTGACGATGCGGGTGGGCATGTTATTCGTCTTCATGATGCCGGCGTCGGCGATGCCATAGATCTGGACGCTGGACTGGGCGAAGGCGGGAACGGTGAAACAGGTAGCGAGCGCGGCGGTGAGTAATCTTGTCTTCATTGCGTCTCCAGGGGAAGGGGGAAAATCGAACGTCCGTTCATAAATTCTCTTTGCACTATGCCATCTATGTTTGACGTTGTACAGGACAGGGGCGCGCACGCCAAGGGCACGGTTGTGTAAAAGTGACACTGCGCCTGAATCGGCGCGTGGCCGTAAACGGCACAAGGGCGGACATGGTTTCCCATGTCCGCCCTTGCAGATCAAGCCGGTGCGGGATCGCTCCCGCCCACGCTTAGAACGAGTGGTTCACGCCCAGTGCGAAGATGTTCTTCTTGGTCAGGCTGTTGTCTTTGCGCGATGCATCGGTGTAGATGTAGGTGCGCTTGGACAGGCTGTACTCGTAGCCGACGCTCAGCTGCTTGGTCTTGCGCTCGCCGTTGTCCAGGATACCTTCAACTTTCTGGCCGTAACCAGCCAGCACCTTGCCGGCGCCGACGGTGTAGTTCGCGCCCAGTACCCACGAACGCGAGGTCCACTGGTTACGCATGGTGTGTTCGCGGTCCTGGTGGGTAGCCGAAGCCATCAGTTTCAGGTCCGGGCTGACCATGATCGAACCGGCGATCGAGTACAGCTGGGTTTCGATGGCGTTGCGCTCGGCGGCAACCATCAGAGCGGCAGGGCCGTTCTTGTAGGTGGCCGACAGCGAGTACGGGTTGACCGAAGCCTGGGCGCCGGCAGCGTATTGTGGCGCTGCAACAGTGCCGCGGCCAACGATGGCAGCCGACTGGTTGGTTTCCTTGGAGGCTACCGACGCGTTCAGCTGGAAGCCGGCCACTTCTGGCGAGTTATAGAACACGGCGTTCGAGAAACGGTTACGCGAGTTGCCGGCCTGGCCCAGGGCGTCCGACGAGTAGGTGTCGCCGCCGGTTTGCAGGTCGGTCAGGAAACCTTGTGCAGCTGGAATGCCGTGGAATGGCTCGAAGGCGTTGGTGCTTTCCTGGTAGGAAGTCAGACCGCGGCCGATGCGCACGGTACCGAACGAACCTTGCAGGCCGACGCGGCTCTGGCCCTGGAACAGCGGACGCTGGTTGGTGCCGCCCATTTCAACGGTGCCGGTGTCTGGCTCGTAACGCATTTCCAGTTGGAAGATGGCTTTCAGGCCGTTGCCGAGTTCTTCGGTACCTTTGAAGCCCAGGGTGTTGCTGGAGCGCTTACCGATTTTCAGGGTGGTGTCGGTTTCCTTGACCAGGCCGGCATCGATGCTGCCGTAGATGACCACTGCCGATTGTGCGTGCGCGACGCCAGCGAAAGCGCCCAGAACTGCCAGTGCCAGAAGAGATTTTTTCATGTATTGATCCTTAAAAGTGAATCGGGTTAATCCGAATAAGCGTTGAGTTTTTCAGAAAATTCTGAACGCTGGGATAGTTGGAACCTTAAATGCCCGCTGCTGCAACGCAGCGTGATTAGTTAATTATGACGGAGCGCCTTGGTCGAAAGCTAATAATTCGTCCCGTGCTGTTGTATTTTTGAAACGGCAAAGCGCCAACATTATTCCCCATGGAATTTTTTTGACGTTCGTTTTCTTGATAAGACCGCCATGTTTGCGTAGCTGCAACGTTTGTGCGAAATCAAGGAAAGCGCGGGTTTAGCGCAAAGGCTTGTGTTCGCTGAAGTAGACTCCTCCACATCGCCGAGTACATTGGGACAACGCCGACAAGCGTTGGTTCCAGGCAACCCGAGCACTCTACGTGTAACAAATGCTTTCTAACGATGCTCCCCCAATCAATTAATGTTAATACATGAACGATGGCAAACCGTGAAGAACTAGCGCTCATCCGCGGCGCACGAGCAGGACGCGTGGAGGCTCAGCTGGAGCTGGGCAAACTTTATCTTTTTGGCAGCGCCGGACTTCCCAAAAGCCTGCCGACCGCCTTGCATTGGCTGGACCGCGCGGCCAAGCAGGACAGTCTGGAGGCGTGCGAGCTGATCGGCATGCATATTCCGCTCGAGGTGGCCGTGCAGAGTACGCTGGCGCTGGACGCCTGGTACGAGCGCGCCCACGACGCCGGGGTGGCGCGGGCCGGACTGGTGCTGGCCCAGCTGATGTTCGGCGGGCCGGCCGGCGAGCACGATCCGGTGCGCCGCAACAAAGCCATCGGGGCGCTGGAAGCGGCGGCCCGGGCCGGCCAGCCCGAG
>CBFGOU010000577.1:0-3686 GCA_965650445.1 uncultured Oxalobacteraceae bacterium
ACCAGCAGCGGATTGTTCTTGCGGCGGCGGCACAGGATCTGGATGACGCGGTCGACCTCGTCCTCGCGGCCGATCAGCGGATCGATCTTGCCTTCGGCGGCGGCCTTGTTCAGGTTCTGGGTGAACTGGTCGAGCGGGCTTTCCTTGGCCTGACCTTCGACCTGGCTTTCTTCCACGCCTTCCGAGGTCTTTTGCGACTCGGTCTGCTGATCCTTGCGCACCCCGTGCGAAATGAAATTGACCACGTCCAGGCGCGTGACGCCCTGCTGGTGCAGGTAGTACACCGCATGCGAGTCTTTTTCGCCAAAGATGGCCACCAGCACATTGGCGCCGGTCACCTCTTTCTTGCCGTTCGAGGCCGATTGCACGTGCATGATCGCACGCTGAATCACGCGCTGGAATCCGAGCGTCGGCTGGGTGTCCACCTCGCCCGTGCCGGGCACGGTGGGCGTGTTGTCGCCGATAAAATTGGTCAAGGTTTTGCGCAGGTCTTCGATATTGACAGCACAGGCGCGCAGGACTTCGGCGGCCGATGGGTTGTCGAGAAGTGCCAGCAGCAGATGCTCAACGGTGATGAATTCATGCCGTGCTTGCCGGGCTTCGACAAACGCCATGTGTAGGGAGACTTCCAATTCCTGCGCAATCATACTTCCTCCATCACGCACTGCAGGGGATGACCTGCCTTGCGCGCATGCGTTAATACAAACTCCACTTTGGTACACGCTATATCTTTGGAAAACACGCCACACACTCCTTTACCGTGGCGATGAACGGAAAGCATGATTTGCGTCGCCGTTTCTCGATCCTTGTTGAAGTACTCCTGGATGACCGCAACCACGAACTCCATCGGCGTGTAGTCATCATTCAAGAGTGCCACCTGGTACAGCGGCGGCGGCTTGACGACTTGCCGCTCCAGTACTTGTTCGGTATCTTGCTTGGTTGCCATACGCTTATTCTAAATGCTTTCAATGTGATGCTATGTGTAAATAATCAGGGCATTTACATTTGTTTTCCATCTTACGCGTTTTCTCGTCAACGCGCAGATGGCGCCCGCATTCAGAAAATCAAGAGTTGCTTTTTGGACGAGTCTGGTGCCGGATCATGGAAGTGTGTGGGAAAAATGGCAAGCTCAGTTCAAAAGCGCTTGACTTGTATATTTTTTCAACCAACAATGCGGTTATCGACTTGTACTTATGTATTTGTTGATAAGAAGTGAGCAGGCTGAGGAGGGGGCAGAAGCTTCTTGCTTTTATGGCTCGTGTGATTGGTATCTTATTTGAAAGTTCTTTTATGGCAACAGGTACAGTTAAGTGGTTCAACGATTCCAAAGGTTTTGGCTTCATCACTCCAGATGACGGCGGTGAAGATCTGTTCGCGCATTTCTCCGCAATCAACATGAACGGTTTCAAGACCCTCAAAGAAGGTCAGAAAGTTCAATTCGAAGTCACGCAAGGCCCTAAAGGCAAGCAAGCTTCCAACATCCAGGCTGGCTAAGCTCTACAAGATGTCGAAAAACCCCGCTCTTCGCAGCGGGGTTTTTTTTCGTCCCTACCTGCCCTCGGCCCCGGATCACATCTGCTCGACCATCACCTCGCCGAAACCGGAGCACGACACCTGGGTCGCGCCTTCCATCAGGCGGGCGAAGTCGTAGGTGACCTTCTTCGATGCGATCGCTTTCTGCATCGCTACGATCACCAGGTCGGCAGCTTCGACCCAGCCCATGTGACGCAGCATCATTTCAGCCGACAGGATCAGCGAACCCGGATTCACATAGTCCTTGCCCGCATATTTCGGCGCGGTGCCGTGGGTGGCTTCGAACATGGCCACGGAGTCCGACATGTTGGCGCCCGGAGCGATCCCGATACCGCCCACCTGTGCGGCCAGCGCGTCGGAAATATAGTCGCCGTTCAGGTTCAGGGTGGCGATGACGCTGTACTCAGCCGGACGCAGCAGGATCTGCTGCAGGAACGCGTCAGCGATCGAATCCTTGACGATGATGTCGCGGCCAGTCTTTGGATTCTTGAACTTGCACCATGGGCCTCCGTCAATCAGTTCCGCGCCGAATTCATTCTGCGCCAGGGCGTACGCCCAGTCACGGAAGCCGCCTTCGGTATACTTCATGATGTTGCCCTTGTGAACGATGGTCACGGACGGCTTGTCATTGTCGATCGCATACTGGATCGCCTTGCGCACCAGCCGCTCGGTCCCTTCGCGCGAGACCGGCTTGACGCCGATGCCCGAGGTCTCGGGGAAGCGAATCTTGGTCACGCCCATTTCCTTGACCAGGAAATCGATCACCTTCCTGGCCGCGTCCGAGCCTTCGGCCCACTCGATGCCGGCATAGATGTCCTCCGAGTTTTCGCGGAAGATGACCATGTCGGTTTTCTCGGGCTCACGCAGCGGCGAAGGCACGCCGGTGAAGTAGCGCACCGGGCGCAGGCAGACGTACAGGTCGAGCTGCTGGCGCAGCGCCACGTTGAGCGAACGGATGCCGCCGCCGACCGGCGTGGTCAGCGGGCCCTTGATCGAGACCACGTAGTCCCTCAGCACTTCCAGCGTTTCCTCCGGCAGCCACACATCCGGGCCGTACACCTTGGTCGACTTTTCGCCCGAGTAGATTTCCATCCAGCCGATCTTCCTGGCGCCGCCGTAAGCCTTGGCCACAGCCGCATCGACCACCTTGATCATCACGGGAGTGATATCGACCCCGGTGCCATCGCCCTCGATATAGGGAATGACCGGATTATCTGGTACATTCAGCGAAAAATCGGCGTTGACCGTGATTTTTTGGCCTTCAGCAGGTACTTGGATATGTTGAAACATCGTATTCTCCGAGGGTGGACGGTTACAGGTCTTCTATAAGACAGAAGACGCGCATTGCTTATTATGCAGCACGAACAACTGGCCTAGCAGCTTATCACTTCCATTTCGCGCACGACGATCCGCGCCTTTATCGACCACATGTCACTGATTTTATTTAATAAACCATTCCAGGTGCTGTGCCAATTTTCGCCGCAAGACGGACGCGAAACGCTCGCCCACTATTTAACGATTCCGAATATCTACCCCGCCGGGCGGCTCGACGCCGACAGCGAAGGCTTGATGCTGCTGACCGACGACGGCCGCCTGCAGCACAGCATCGCCCATCCGGACCCCAAGGAAGCCAAGACCTATCTGGTGCAAGTGGACGGCCGCTGCGAGGCGGGCCACCTGGCGCGGCTGCAGGCGCCGATCGAGCTGGGCGACTTTGTCACCAAGCCGTGCCGGGCCGTGCAGATTGCCGAGCCGGGCTGGCTGTGGCCGCGCAAGCCCCCCATCCGCAGCCGCGCCGACCAGCCCACCAGCTGGCTCGCCATCACCCTACAAGAAGGCAAGAACCGCCAGGTAAGGCGCATGACGGCCGCGGTGGGCTTGCCCACGCTGCGCCTGGTGCGCAGCAGCATCGGACCGTTCAGCCTGGCGACCCATCCCTTGATGCCGGGCGAATTCATGGAAGTGACGCTCTCGAAATAGGCGCTAGATCCGTCCGAACAAAATTTTATTCGGCACTCCGGGGTCAGTGCTCCCATTGATGCATGAGCTCGGCTACCGAACGTTGGCACCACTCAGAATGAAAAAACCGAGAGGCGGACTGATGTACCAATGGGGGCACTGACCCCGGAGCTGGCAGGGCCGAATATTATTCG
>CBFGOU010000578.1:0-3685 GCA_965650445.1 uncultured Oxalobacteraceae bacterium
GCAAGCGGGGACGGCGGCGCAGGAAGTATTTAGAAATTCAATCACCTGGAGTGATACATGAAAGCTCTGCTCGATCTATTCAAGCAAGTTCAGCAAAATGAGACGTTCGACGCGATCAAGATCGGTCTGGCGTCGCCCGAGAAAATCCGTTCGTGGTCCTACGGCGAAGTTAAAAAGCCGGAAACCATCAACTATCGTACCTTCAAGCCAGAGCGCGACGGTCTGTTCTGCGCGAAAATCTTTGGCCCGATCAAGGATTACGAGTGCCTGTGCGGCAAGTACAAGCGCCTCAAGCACCGCGGCGTGATCTGCGAAAAATGCGGCGTCGAAGTCACCCTGGCCAAAGTGCGCCGCGAGCGCATGGGCCACATCGAACTGGCTTCGCCAACCGCGCACATCTGGTTCCTGAAGTCGCTGCCGTCGCGTCTGGGCATGGTCCTGGACATGACGCTGCGCGATATCGAACGCGTCCTGTACTTCGAAGCATACGTCGTGACCGATCCGGGCATGACCCCGCTGAAGAAGTGCCAGATCATGTCGGAAGACGACTACGCCGCCAAGTACGAAGAGTACGGCGACGACTTCACCGCATTCATGGGCGCCGAAGGCATCCGTGAACTGCTGCGCTCGATCGACATCCACCGCGATGCCGAAGCCCTGCGCGTGGAACTGAAGGAATCGAAATCCGAAGCCAAGATCAAGAAATACGCCAAGCGCCTCAAAGTGCTCGAAGCGTTCCAGCGTTCCGGCATCAAGCCGGACTGGATGATCATGGAAGTGCTGCCCGTGCTGCCGCCGGAACTGCGTCCGCTGGTGCCGCTGGACGGCGGCCGCTTTGCGACCTCCGACCTGAACGACCTGTATCGCCGCGTCATCAACCGTAATAACCGCCTGAAGCGCCTGATGGAACTGCGCGCGCCGGAAATCATTACGCGTAACGAAAAGCGCATGCTGCAAGAAGCGGTCGACTCGCTGCTGGACAACGGCCGTCGCGGCAAAGCGATGACCGGCGCCAACAAGCGTCCGCTCAAGTCGCTGGCTGAGATGATCAAAGGTAAGGGCGGCCGTTTCCGTCAAAACTTGCTGGGTAAACGCGTCGACTACTCGGGCCGTTCGGTCATCGTGGTCGGTCCGCAGCTCAAGCTGCACCAGTGCGGCCTGCCGAAGCTGATGGCGCTGGAACTGTTCAAGCCCTTCATCTTCAACAAGCTCGAACTGATGGGGCTGGCGACCACCATCAAGGCCGCCAAGAAACTCGTTGAGATTCAAGAGCCGGTCGTGTGGGACATCCTGGAAGACGTGATCCGTGAACATCCGGTCATGCTCAACCGTGCGCCGACCCTGCACCGTCTGGGTATCCAGGCGTTCGAGCCAGTCCTGATCGAAGGCAAGGCCATCCAGCTGCACCCGCTCGTCTGCGCCGCATTCAACGCCGACTTCGACGGTGACCAGATGGCGGTCCACGTGCCGCTCTCGATCGAAGCGCAGATGGAAGCGCGCACCCTGATGCTGGCATCGAACAACATCCTGTTCCCATCGAACGGCGAACCGTCGATCGTGCCGTCGCAGGATATCGTGCTCGGTCTGTACTACGCCACCCGCGAAGCGATCAATGCCAAGAACGAAGGCATGCTGTTCCAGGACGTGTCGGAAGTCATCCGCGCCTACGACAACAAGGAAGTCGAGCTGACGACCCGCATCACCGTGCGGATCGTCGAGAACCCGAAAGACCCGGTCACCGGCGAATTCGTGCGCACCGTCACGCGTTACGAAACCACCATCGGCCGCGCGATCCTGTCGGAAATTTTGCCGAAGGGCTTGCCGTTCAGCGTGCTGAACCGCGCCCTGAAGAAAAAAGAAATTTCCAAGCTGATCAACACGTCCTTCCGCAAGTGCGGCCTGCGCGCCACCGTCGTGTTCGCCGACAAGCTGATGCAGTCGGGCTTCCGCCTGGCAACCCGCGCCGGTATTTCGATCGCCGTGGACGACATGCTGGTCCCACCGCAAAAGGTCACCCTGATCTCGGCGGCCGAATCGGAAGTCAAGCAGATCGAGCAGCAGTACGCTTCCGGTCTGGTGACCGCGGGCGAGCGCTACAACAAGGTGGTCGACATCTGGGGCAAGACCTCGGACGAAGTCGGCAAGGCCATGATGGACCAGCTCAAAGTGGAAGACGTCGTCAAGCGTGACGGCACCAAGTCGACCCAGGAATCGTTCAACGCGATTTACATGATGGCCGACTCGGGCGCGCGCGGTTCGGCAGCCCAGATCCGCCAGCTGGCCGGTATGCGCGGTCTGATGGCCAAGCCGGACGGCTCGATTATCGAGACCCCGATTACCGCGAACTTCCGCGAAGGTCTGAACGTGTTGCAGTACTTCATCTCGACCCACGGCGCTCGTAAAGGTCTGGCCGATACCGCGTTGAAGACCGCGAACTCGGGTTACCTGACCCGCCGCCTGGTCGACGTGACCCAGGATCTGGTGGTGATCGAAGACGATTGCGGCACCACCAACGGTACCGTGATGAAAGCCATGGTCGAAGGTGGTGAAGTCATCGAAGCGCTGCGCGACCGTATCCTCGGCCGCGTCAACGTGCATGACGTCGTCAATCCGGAAACCCAGGAAACCCTGTACGAAGCCGGCACCCTGCTCGACGAAGACATGGTCGAAGAAATCGAGCGCCTGTCGATCGACGAAGTCAAAGTGCGCACGCCGCTGACCTGCGACACCCGTTTCGGCCTGTGCGCCAAGTGCTACGGCCGTGACCTGGGCCGCGGCATGCTGGTCAACGCCGGCGAAGCAGTCGGTGTGGTCGCAGCGCAGTCGATCGGTGAGCCTGGTACCCAGCTGACCATGCGTACCTTCCACATCGGTGGTGCGGCATCGCGCGCAGCGGTGGCCTCGTCGGTGGAAGCGAAGTCGAACGGTACCATCCGTTTCACCTCGACCATGCGTTACGTCACCAACGGCAAAGGCGCCCAGATCGTCATTTCGCGTTCCGGCGAAGTGCTGATCACGGACGACCATGGCCGCGAGCGCGAGCGCCACAAGGTGCCGTACGGCGCCACCCTGATCGTCAAGGACGGCATGGTCATCAAGGCCGGCACCGCACTGGCGACCTGGGACCCGCTGACCCGTCCGATCATTACCGAATACGCCGGTACGGTGCGTTTCGAGAACGTCGAAGAAGGCGTGACCGTGGCCCGTCAGGTGGACGAAGTGACCGGTCTGTCGACCCTGGTTTCCATCGACGCCAAGCGTCGTGGTTCGCCAGGCAAGACCCTGCGTCCGCAGGTCAAGCTGCTCAACGAGAACGGCGAAGAAGTCAAGATCGCCGGTACCGAACACGCAGTGGCGATCGGCTTCCAGGTCGGCGCACTGATCATGGTCAAAGATGGTCAGCAAGTGTCGGTTGGTGAAGTGCTGGCGCGTATCCCGACTGAATCGCAGAAAACGCGAGACATTACCGGTGGTCTGCCGCGCGTGGCCGAACTGTTCGAAGCACGTTCGCCGAAAGACGCGGGCATGCTGGCGGAAGTCACCGGTACCGTGGCCTTCGGTAAAGAAACCAAGGGCAAGCAGCGTCTGGAAATCACCGACATGGACGGCAACAAGCACGAGTTCCTGATTACCAAGGACAAGCAAGTGCTGGTGCACGACGGCCAGGTGGTGAACAAGGGCGAGA
>CBFGOU010000579.1:0-3682 GCA_965650445.1 uncultured Oxalobacteraceae bacterium
AGGATCACCTGGCTCGATTGCGAATCCTGGAACACCGCGGCATCGCCGCCGTACTTGGTGATGATCGAGGCCGGCAGCTTCATCTCTGTGGCCATGCGGTCGATGGTGGCGGTAGCCGCGCCCAGCGGCACGTCCGGCGCCAGGTTGAACGACAGCGTGATGGCCTGCAGCTGGCCCTGATGGTTGACCGAGGTCGGCCCCATGGTGCGTTCGACGCTGGCGAAGGCCGACAGCTGCACCAGCTGCCCGCTCTTGCTGCGCACCGACACGCGCGTGAGGGCGTCTTCGAACTGGCGGTCGGCGGCGTCGGCTTCGAGGATCACGTTGTAGCTGGCGGCCGAGGCGTAGATGGTCGAGACCTGGCGCTCGCCGAAGGCGGTGTAGATCTCGGTGCTCACGTCGTCCATATACACTCCAAGCACATTGGCCTTGTCGCGGTCGATTCGCAAGGTGGCCTGCAGGCCGCGGTTCTGCGAGTCGCTGGTGACGTCGCGGAATTGCGGATCGGCGCGCAGGCGCTCCAGGTATGTATTGGCCCACTCGCCCAGCGCGTCGCCGCTGACGCTTTGCAGGGTGTACTGGTAGCGGCTCTTGCTGGGACGCCCGCCCAGCTGCAGGTTCTGGGTCGGGCTCAGGAACACCTGGATGCCGGCCACCGCGCGGGTGGCCTTGCGCAGCCCGTCGAGCACCTCGGGCATGCTCTTGCGCTGGCCGCGCGGCTTGAGCACCAGGAACATGCGCCCGGTACTGCCGCCATTGGCAAACATCGTCACGTCCTGCACGTTCGGGTCCTTGCGGATGATGTCGCCGGCTTTCTGCTGCAGCGCGAGGAAGGCGTCGCTGGACGTATCTTCCGACGCTTCCATGCTGCCCCGGATCTGGCCCAGGTCTTCCTCCGGGAAGAAGCCCTTGGGGATGGTCAGGTACAGCACAACCGTCAGCGCGAAGGTGCCCAGGGCCACCAGCAGCACCGCCGGGCGGTGCGCCAGCGCCACGTCGAGCGATTTTTCGTAAGCGTTGCGCACCTTGGCGAAACCGGCTTCGAAATGGCGCCCGATGAAGCTCTTTTCGCCTTCGCCGCTGTCGGCATGGGGCGGCAGCAGGCGGCTGGCCATCATCGGCACCAGGGTCAGCGACACCAGCGCCGACACCAGGATCGACAGTCCCACCACCACCGCGAATTCATGGAACAGCAGGCCGATCACGCCCGGCATGAAGAAGATCGGAATGAACACCGCCACCAGCGAGAGCGAGATCGAGACGATGGTAAAGCCCATTTCGCGCGAGCCGACCAGGGAGGCCTGCAGCGGGCTCTTGCCCATTTCGATGTGGCGCACGATATTTTCCAGCACCACGATGGCGTCGTCGACCACCAGGCCCACCGCCAGGGTGATGCCGAGCAGGGAGACGTTGTCGAGGCTGTAGCCGAGCCAGTTGAGCAGCGCCAGCGCGCCCAGCAGCGAGATCGGCATCGTTACCGCCGGGATGAAGGTGGCGCTGGCGCGGTGCAGGAACAGGAAGATCACCAGCACCACCAGGCCGACCGTCAGGGCCAGGGTCAGGTTGACGTCGTGGATGGCTTCGCGGATCGAGACCGAGCGGTCGTTGACCAGGTTGATCTTGATCGAGGCCGGCAGCTGGGCCTGGAAGCGCGGCAGCAGTTTCCTCACCGCGTCGACCACCTGCACGGTGTTGGCGTTGGGCTGGCGCTGCACCAGCAGCACGATCGAGCGCTCGCCGTTGTAAAAGCCGGACGTCTTGACCGACTGGAAGCTGTCCTCGACGGTGGCGACGTCCTTCAGGCGCACCGGCTGGCCATTGCGGTTGGCCACGATCAGATCGGAGAAGGCGGCCGCGTTCATCATCTGGCCGCTGCCCTGGATGGTCAGGGTCTGGCTGGGGCCGTCGAGCACGCCCAGCGGGGAGTTGGAATTGGCCGCGCGCAGGGCGCTGGCCAGTTCGTCCATCGACAGGTCGCGCGCGGCCATCAGCTCGGCGCGGGCGTGCACGCGCACGGCGAAGCGCTTCTGGCCGTTGACCGTCACCTGGGCCACGCCGGGCAGGGTCGACAGGCTGGGCGCGACCAGGTTTTCGGCGTAGTCGTTCACCTCCGACAAACTCATCGAGGGCGAATTCATGGACATGAACAGCACCGGCGCATCGGCCGGGTTGACCTTGCGGTAGGACGGCAAATCCGTCATTTCCTGCGGCAGCTGGCGCTGCGCGCCCAGCAGGGCCGCCTGCACGTCCACGGCGGCGGCGTTGACGTCGATGCTGGGATCGAATTCCAGGGTCAGGGAAGTCGCCCCCTGGGTGCTGGTCGAGGTGATCAGGCTGATGCCGGCAATCGTGGAGAACTGCTTTTCCAGCGGCAGCGCCACCGACGAGGCCATGGTTTCGGGACTGGCGCCGGGCAGGTTGGCCTGGACGTTGATGACCGGGGTGTTATAGCTGGGCAGCGCGGCCACGGGAATCGAGGAATACGCCAGCAGGCCGACCAGGATCACGCTGAGCGACAGCAGCACCACCATCACCGGGCGGCGGATACACAGCTCGGACAGGTTCATCGCGTCGCCACCGCGGTCGGCTGGTCCTTGCGCGCGCCCGGACCGGCGTCGGCCAGGCGCACCTTGGCGCCCGGACGCAGGTTCTGCTTGCCCTCGGTGATGACGCGCTCGTCGCCGGTGAGGCCGGCCACCGCCGCATTCACGCCGAAGCCGTGCAGGCGCGTGACGGCCACCTGGCGCGCATTCCGGTCGCTGTCGATTACGTACACGAAAGTGCCGCGCGTGTTGGTGATGATGGCCGCCTGCGGGATCACCACCGCGTCCTTCAGGGTCTGCACGGTCACGCGGGTGTTGACGTACTGGCCCGGCCACAGGGCGGTGTCGCGGTTGTCGAACTGCGCCTTGACGCGGATGGTGCCGGCCTGGGCGTTGACGGTGTTATCGATGAAGCCCAGGGTGCCGCGCACCTGGCGCTCGCCGGCGCCGGCATCGACCGTGACCGGGCCGGCCTTGCTGGCCGCCAGCAGCGCCGGCAGCGCCGATTCCGGCAGGGTGAACGAGACGTTGACCGGATCGAGCCGGGTGATGGTGGTCAGCGAGGTCGACAGCTGCACCAGGCTGCCCGGATAGACGTCGATGGCGCCGACCCGGCCGGCCATCGGGGCGCGGATGGTGCCGTAGCTGGCGGCCACGCTTTGCGCCTTGAGCGCGGCGCGGTCGGCGGCCAGCTGGGCACGGGCCGAGTCGAGCTGGCTGCGCAGGGTGTCGACCGCGCTCTGGGCGATGAATTTCTGCGCCACCAGTTCCTCGCTGCGTTTGAGCTGGCGCTCCAGGTCGGCCAGCGCGGCCTGGCTGCGCGCCACCTGGGCCTGCGATTTGTCGACATTGGCCTGGTCGCTGCGGTCGTCCAGGGTGAACATCAATTGCCCGGCCTTGACGAACTGCCCCTCCTTGACGTGCACCTTGCGGATCGTGCTGGTGGTCTGCGGGTGCAGGTCGACCGTCGACAGCGGCGTGACGGTGCCGTTCGACTGCAGCACCACCGGCACGTCCTGGCGCTGCGGCGCCACCACGTTGACCACGGTGGGCGCCTGATTGCCGCCCTTGGCGCCGGCCGCGGGAGCCGTGTGCGGTTCCGGATTGTGGCCCAGGTACCAGGCGGCCCCGCCGACGAT
>CBFGOU010000580.1:0-3676 GCA_965650445.1 uncultured Oxalobacteraceae bacterium
CCAATATAAAACAGGTAAGCGAGCATGGGCACGCTGTCGCGCTGCTGGCCGGCGCCCAGCAGTTCGCACACCGGCACGCCGAGGTGCTGGCCGAGCAGGTCGAGCAGGGCCGCTTCCACCGCCGTGACCACGTTATCGAGGCGCAGATTGATTTCGTGCGGCTGCAGCAGCACGGCCGCTTCGGCCGCATCCGACACCTGATGGCGCATGCCGGCCGCTCCTGTGCCAGCGATCCCTTCGCGCACGCGGTTCAGCGTACGGTTGAAGCGCCCCAGCTCGGAGCCGAGCACCAGCGGAACGGCATTCTCCAGCGCCCGCAAAATGCCCGCGCCACCCGGCACTTCGCCGATGCCGGTATGGCCGGCACTGTCCTCAAGCAGGACCAGATTGCGGGTGAAGTAGGGCGCGTGCGCGCCGCACAGATTGAGCAGCATGCTGTCGCGCCCGGCCACCGGGATCACCCGCATGCTGGTCACGACCGGGCTGGCCGATCCTTGTGTTGCTGTTGCCATTCTTTATCCCTATAATTAATACCGCTACCATTAAACGAAGTGTGAAGGATTTATGCCCATGAGTCAACCTTTGCCAGCCACCGTCCTGAGCGCCATTCTGCTCGCCAGCCTGCCGTCAGCCCAGGCGCGCGAGGCCGCGCAGCCACCTCTGCATTGGCTGTCTTCTTGGGGAGCATCGCTGATGGTACCCGACGCCGCGAACGAATTGGCGGCCGACAGCTGGCGCGACGCCTCGCTGCGCCAGATCGTGCCCTTATCGGTCGGCGGACAGCGCTTGCGGGTACGTATCAGCAACATCTTTGGTACCGCTCCCATGCGCATCGAACGGGCCAGCGTGGCGCTCGCTCTGGCGGCTGGAAACCCGGATCTGGATCCCGCTTCGGTGCGTGAGCTGTCCTTCGCCGGTCGGCGCGCCGTCACCATTCCGGCCGGGGCCGAATACTTCAGCGACCCGGTCGCGCTGGCGACCAGGGCCAGCGCCAATCTGGCGGTGACCCTGCACGCGCTCAATGGGCCGGCACGCCAGAGCAGCCATCCGGGCGCGCGCACCCACAGCTTTTTCGTCAAGGGCGACAAGGTCATGGACGCCGCCTGGAGCGAGGCCGGCAAGGTGACGCGCTGGTACCAGCTGGCCGACGTGGAGGTGGAGGCGCCGCGCACCGTGGGCGCGCTGGTGGCGCTGGGCGACTCGATCACCGATGGCTACGGCGTGCCGCCGGATAGCAACCAGCGCTGGACCGACGCACTGGTGCGGCGCATGGCCGAGGCCAAGGCGCCGCCGCTGGCGGTGATCAACGGCGGCATCGGCGGCGGGCGCATGCTCAAGGACGGGCTGGGACCGAACCTGATGGCGCGTTTCGGGCGCGAAGTGCTGGGCCGCAGCGGTGTGACGCATGCACTGGTGCTGATCGGCGTGAACGATCTCGGCGTCCAGCACCGCAACAAGGAGGACACGCCGGAAGCGCGCAAGGCACTGGTGGACGAGCTGATGGACGCGCACCGCCAGCTCGTCGAGCGCGCGCACGCACGCGGCATCTGCGTGATCGGCGCCACCGTCGCGCCCAACACCGGCAGCGACAATAACAACCCGGGGCCGCTGAACGACGCCGACCGCCAGGTATTAAATGACTGGATCCGCAGCGGCAAGGTGTTCGACGCCGTGGCCGATGTCGACGCGGCCCTGCGCGATCCCGCGCAGCCTGAGCGGCTCCAGGCCGTCTTCGATTCGGGCGACCACCTGCATCCGAACATGGAAGGCTACCGCCAGATCGCCGCCGCGGTTCCGCTCGCGGCACTGCGCAGCTGCGCCTACCGCCGATGAGCATGCGTTCTCTCGTCCGCAGCGCCTGCGCTGCCATTATCTTCTCGCTGGCGCTGGCGCAGAACGCGCACGCGCTCGGCCACGTCGCCATCGTCAGCTTCGACGGCGCTGCGAACGGCGTGGCGCTGGTGGCCGACGGCCGCGCCGCCGCCATATTCGTCGACCCGCAGGATCACGGCGGCGTGCTGCGGGCCGCCGTCAATCTGCAAGGCGACATCGAAAAGGTGGGCGCGGTCAAACCGGTGCTGAACAAATCGAGCGCCGCCAGCGGCAGCGACGTGGTCCTGATCGGCACTGTCGGCAAGAGCGCGCTGATCGACCGTCTGGTCGCGTCAAGCAAGCTGGACGTCTCCGGCATCAAAGACAGGTGGGAAGGCTATCTGGTGCAGACGGTGGAGCGCCCGATGCCCGGCGTCGAACGCGCGCTGGTGGTCGCCGGCAGCGACAAGCGCGGCACCATCTACGGCATCTATGAAATCTCCGAGCAGATCGGCGTCTCGCCCTGGCACTGGTGGGCCGACGTGCCGGCTGCGCGCCACGCTCGCGTCAGCATCGCCGCGCCCACGCGCATTGACGACGCACCGGTGGTCAAGTACCGCGGCATCTTCCTCAACGATGAAGCGCCGGCCCTGACCAACTGGGTCAAGGAACGCTACGGAAACTACAACCACACGTTCTACGAAAAAGTATTCGAGCTGATCTTGCGCCTGCGCGGCAATTACCTGTGGCCGGCCATGTGGGGCAACGCCTTCTTCGACGACGACAGCGAAAACGGCCGGCTGGCCGACGAGATGGGCATCGTCATGGGAACCTCGCACCACGAGCCGATGATGCGCGCCCAGCAGGAGTGGGGGCGTTACGGCAAAGGACCGTGGGACTACAGCCGCAATGCCGGCACGCTCGCCAGCTTCTGGACTGGCGGACTGCAGCATACCCGCGACTATGAAAAGCTGATCACCATCGGCATGCGCGGCGACGGCGACGAGCCGATGTCGGAAGAATCGAATGTCGCGCTGCTTGAAAGGATCGTGCGCGACCAGCGCGCCATCATCGCCAGGGAAATCAATGCCGACGTGACCAAAGTCCCGCAGGTATGGGCGTTGTACAAGGAAGTGCAGGACTACTACGAAAAAGGCATGCGCGTGCCGGACGACGTCACCTTGCTCTGGTGCGACGACAACTGGGGCAATATCCGCCGTCTGCCGACCGCGCAGGAGCGCAAGCGCGCCGGCGGCGCGGGAGTGTATTACCACTTCGATTATGTGGGTGGGCCGCGCTCGTACAAATGGCTCAATGTGACGCCGCTGCCCAAGGTGTGGGAGCAGCTGCACCTGGCGTGGCAGCACGAAGCCACGCGCCTGTGGATCGTCAATGTCGGCGATCTCAAGCCGATGGAAGTGCCGATCGAATTTTTCCTCACCTATGCGTGGAATCCGGCCGCCTGGCCGGCGGAGCGTCTGCCCGATTACCTGCGCCTGTGGGCGGCGCGCGAGTTCGGCGCCGCTCATGCCGCGGACATCGCCGACATCGTCGCCACATACGCCAAGTACAACGGCCGGCGCCGGCCCGAGATGCTGGAGCCGGGCACCTACAGCCTGATCAACTACAACGAGGGCGAGCGCATTGTCAGCCACTACAATGCCCTGGCCGCGCGCGCCGACAGGATCGCCGCCGCGCTGCCGGCCGAGCGCCGCGACGCCTTCTTCCAGCTGGTGCAGTACCCGGTCAAGGCCAGCGCGGTGGTCAACGAAATGTACATCGCGGCCAACCGCAACAGGCTGTATGGCGCGCAGGGCAGGGCGTCGACCAACGACCTGGCGGCGCGCGTGCGCGCGCTGTTTGG
>CBFGOU010000581.1:0-3675 GCA_965650445.1 uncultured Oxalobacteraceae bacterium
GCACCGCCACGGCCAGCAAAAACAGATTGGCCAGCAACGGGCCTCCGGGGGAAAAGCCCGGATCGTGCGGGTGGACGGTATAGGCCAGCAGCAGCCAGGCCAGGCTGGCGCAGCCGAGCAGCAGCACATTGGCCACGGCCGACAGGCGCGGGAATGTGTAAGCGGCCAGCAGCACCGCGCCGAGGCTGAACAGGATCGCCATGGCGCGGCCGGGCCAGGGCGCCGGCGCGCTGCCGGCCTGCTGGTCGAGCAGGCTGGAGAGCATGGCCGCATGCACCAGCAGGCCGGCGGTGGAGGCCCCCATCGGGCTGGCCACGCGGTCGCCGATGCTCAGCGACGAGGAACCGACCAGCACCAGGCGGCCGGCGATCAGTTCGGGCGGCACCTGTCCGGCCAGCACATCGGCCGCCTTGGCCACATCGTAGGCGTCCCAGCTGCGGGCAAACGGCACGCGTTGCAGCATGTCGGCATGGGGCGGCAGCCCGCCGCCGCAGCATTGCATCAGCGCCATGGTCAGGCTGGGGTAGCGTTTGCCGTCGAACCAGGTTTGAGCGGGAATACGGCGCAGTACGCCGTCGGCGTCCGGCTGGACGCCGATATTGCCGGCATGGGCCGCGCCGGCCAGGCCCGCGTGATTGGCCAGGTAGCCGCTGGCCACCGGCATGCCGGGAGCGGCGGCGCCGGCCACGCCGCCGATCAGTGCACCGCTGCGCAGCGCTTCGCCGTCGCGGTTGTAGTCGAACAATTGAGCAAGCACGATCGGGCCATGCGCCGCCAGCATGGCCAGGCGCTGATCGCCGGCGGCGTCGCCCGGCTTGAACATGACGATGTCGAGGGCCACGCCACGCGCATCCTGCTGCACCAGCTTTTCCACCAGCTCGGCCATGCGCGCGCGGCTCCACGGCCAGGGCAGCCTGGCCAGCGTGGTTTCATCGAGGTCGACCACCAGCACGCGCCGTTCGGGCAGGGCGGTCGTTTGCAGATTGATGAAGCGGTCGCGCAGCCACTCGTCGGCCAGGTGCGGCCAGCCCCGCGCACCGTCGCTCTGCAGCCACAGCGTCAGCAGGATGGCGGCCATGGAAATGCCGATCCGGATGAGCGTGGCGGTGGCGGGCAGGGTGCGTGGAAAGACGGGCAATTTCATCGATGTTGTCAACCAGGCCTGGTGCAGCTGGTCGGGCGCAACCCTTTCGGAAAACAGTCGCCCAGTATAACTGTTTGTTTCCGCCAGTTCTATTAAGAATGTTGCTGTGGAAATGGACGCACAGTTTTACAAATGGAGACACATCATGACTGTTCTGCTGAAAGATTCAGCAGTACAATGTGACGGCCATCACAGCCCAGCTTGCTTCGCAGGGTCAGAATGTGTGCAAGGAGAATTCCATCATGCAACGTCTATTATTGTCACTCAGCCTGCTGTTGTGCGGCGCCTCCGCGCTGGCGGCGGAAGCCGGACGGGTCGTTTTCGTCGCCGGACAGGCCCAGGTTGCCGCGCGCGCGGCCGTGCTCGACGGGGCGGTGCAGGAAGGCGACGAGCTCACCACGGGCGCGGACGGCTATATCTATATGAAGACGGTCGACAACGGCTTCCTGATCCTGCGTCCGAACAGCAAGGCGCGGGTGAGCGTCTATCACGTCGACACGGCCAATCCGGCCAATACCAAGGTCAAGCTGGAGTTGCTCAACGGCGTGGCGCGCAGCATTTCCGGCACGGCCGTGAAGCAGGCGCGCCAGAATTTCCGCTTCAATACGCCGGTGGCGGCCATCGGCGTACGCGGCACCGATTTCATCGTCTACACCAACCAGCAAAGCTCGTGGGTGTCGGTAATCTCGGGCGGGGTCGTCATGAGTGGCTTTGCCGGCGCCTGCGGGCCGGAAGGCGGCGGTCCGTGCGAAGGCACGGCCAGCCGCGAACTGTTCGCCGGCCACCCCGACACGATGCTGCAGATCCAGCGCGGCCAGGTGGTGCCGCAACTGTTGAACAATTCGACCATTGCGCCGGAGCTGAACACCCCGGCGCGCAGCGACGAGCCGGTCGGCAAAGTGGCCAGCGCCATCAGCCACGGCTCGGCGGCCTTGACCGATATCAGTCTCGATCCAGCCAAGAACCCGGTGCCGTTGGCGCTCAAGGATCCCGGCAAGACCGCCGATGGCGCGGTGCCGCCGCTGGTGGCGCCGCCACCGGTAAATCCGACGCCGGTGATCGTGAACGGCCCGCCTGAAGTTATCTGGGGACGTTGGGAAAGCGTGGCCGGGATGGCGCCGGATGCCGTGGCGCTGGCCAACATGAATAGCGGCGATTACCTCAGGCCGGTCACGGTCGGCTCGTATGTGCTCAGCCGTCCCGTGAACGCCAACTTTGTTCTGCCTACGGAAGGCACGGCGGCGTTCAAACTGATCGACAGCGAGGCGAGCATGCGCGCCGCGGGCGGTGCGGCGATCAAGGCTGACGTCAGCAATGGCCGCTTGAGCGTGGATTTTGCGGCGCGCACCTTCGCCACCAGTCTAAATGTGTCGAGCACGCTCGGCACCTTGAATGTCAGTGCCAGTGGCGAGGTGACCAAAAACGGCGGACTGGAGGGTGCATTGCTGGCCCCGGCGACGGTGCGTGGTTTTCTCGGTGGCGCATTGGCAGGTGAAGCCGTTTATGGATTCAAGACCAACGACAACACCTACTTGAGCGCTCAGGGAGTTACACGCTGGTCCCGGTAATCGCGTTTCTTGCGGTCGGATTGACCGCTGCAAAAAAAACCGCCTTTCAAGGCGGTTTTTTGTTATTTGCATAATCGATTAATTGCGCGCGCATGATTGGGTTTTTTTTGCGCGTGATGAGATTGCATAACATTGCTGCATCCAGTATATAATTCTGCGCGAATTCGCCTCTTCTTGCCGACATTTCAATAATGCACCGGGAATTGCTCGGTGGCGAAATGTGGCAGGTTTGCGCATATGTTTAAGGCAGGTCGTTTGGGCTGTCTTCAAATAACTGTTAAAAAAGTCGGCGAAATGCCACAAAAGCTTTGGTATTGTGATGGCCGTCACATTTTCGTTATGGGGCTATGGCAATATACATCCAGTTCTGCAGAAACGTCGTGAGAGCAAAGGCACTGACGGCGACTTTGTAGGAAATTCGAAATTTTGTAATGTTCTTTTCTTAAGGAAAAATCATGGCTGCAGCAGATTACTACGCAATTACCCAGCAGGTCTACATCTCCTACTTCGGTCGTCCAGCCGACCCGCGTGGCCTTGCGGCTTTCGCTGCTGTTCTGGATAGCGCAAAAGCCCCAACGGACTTCGTCGCGTTCAACGAATTCTACAAAACCAATACTGCAGTTAAAACCCTGGTTGACAGCTTCGGCACCAGCTCCGAGTCGGCCACCCTGTACCCGTCGAGCGACCTGGACATCTTCGTCAACGCGATCTTCGAAAACGTTCTGGGTCGTCCTGCCAAGCTGGCTGGCCTGAACTACTGGACCTCCCAGATCTCCAGCGGCAACGTCACCAAGGCAGGTGCCGCTCTGGCCATCATGGCCGGCGCCTACGCTAACACGACCGATCCAGTACAAGCTGCGATCGACCAGGCTGTTATCAACAACAAAGTTTCTGTTTCAGATAGCTTCACCACCGATATCGACACCGCCGACCGGCGTCGCCTTCACCGCTTCTCCCGACCAC
>CBFGOU010000582.1:0-3674 GCA_965650445.1 uncultured Oxalobacteraceae bacterium
CTGCATGAAGGCGGCGGGCTGTCGATCTGCAGTTGCTCACTGCTGGCCGGGACGCCGGATGACCTGACCGTGTCGGGGCCACTGGGCCGCGTACGCATGGATGCGATGTTCCACCGCTCGCCGTCGCTGACCGTGACCCTGGCGGATGGGTCCTCGCGGGTGGTGCCAACGCCATGGCTGGGCAATGGCTATGTGCACGAGGCGATCGAGGCACGCCGCTGCGTGCGCGAAGGACTGCTGGAAAGCCCGGGCATGACGCTGGATGAAACGCTGGCCTTGATGGGCACGCTCGACACCATCCGCGCACAGATTGGCTTGACGTACGCCGCAGACGCAAGGACGACGGTTACTCGATGAATCCGCGCTGCGCCGCCGCGTCCTGGTCTTCGAACACCGCCATCGCCGTGCGCATCATCCTGAAACCCAGCTTTTTGTAAAAGGCCTCCTTGCCCGGCACGGAATACAGGATGATTTTCTTGTGCCCGCGCGAGCGCTCCATCAGCAGTTGCACGATGCCCTTGCCCAGTCCGATCCCTTGATGCGAGGGCAGCAGCGCCACGTCGGCGATGTACGACATGTCCACCCCATCGGCCACCGCGCGGCCGGCGCCGACCAGGCGGCCATCCTCGCGCACGAAGCATACGAACATGCTGTTGCGAAAAGCCGTACGCAGCCCTTCCGGGTCCTTTTTTCCCAGCGGCGCGGCGTGATACAGCGCCGTCAGCTCGTCCCAATCCACGCCATCGATCGATTCCGTCCACGCTAAGGCCACAGCTGTACCTCCTCAAGTCAAACCTTCAAGAATTCCTCGCGCCCGCCCAGCCAGCGCGCCAGATGCGCTTCCACCACCTCGTCGACCGCATCGTGAATCAGGCTGTGCGCCACATCGCGTGCCTGCTCCACCAGCCACTGGTCGGTCTCCAGGTCGGCAAAGCGCAGCATCGCCTGGCCCGACTGGCGCGCACCGAGGAACTCGCCCGGCCCGCGGATCTCCAGATCGCGGCGCGCAATTTCGAAGCCATCGGTGGTCTCGCGCATCGTCATCAGGCGCTGCCTGGCCACCGGACCCAGCGGGCTTTGATACAGCAGCAGGCACACGCTGGCGGCCGTGCCCCGTCCGACCCGCCCGCGCAGCTGGTGCAGCTGCGACAGGCCGAACCGCTCCGCATGCTCGATCACCATCAGCGACGCATTCGGCACGTCCACGCCCACCTCGATCACGGTCGTCGCCACCAGCACATGCACTTGCCCGGCACTGAAAGCATCCATGACTTCCTGCTTCTCGGCCGGCTTCATGCGGCCATGAACCAGGCCGACCTGCAGGTCCGGCAGCGCTTCGGCCAGCATCGCATGGGTATCGGTCGCCGTCTGCAGCTGCAGCGCTTCCGATTCCTCGATCAGCGGGCAGACCCAGTACACCTGGCGGCCTTCCAGCGCCGCGGCGTGAACCCGCTCGATCACTTCGTCGCGCCGGTTCTGGTCGATGGCGCGCGTGACGATCGGGCTGCGTCCCGGCGGCAGCTCGTCGATGACCGATACTTCCAGGTCGGCGTAGTAGGTCATGGCCAGGGTGCGCGGAATCGGCGTGGCCGACATCATCAGCTGGTGCGGCGTCTTGCCGTTGCTGCCTTTGTTGCGCAGGGTAAGGCGCTGGCCGACGCCGAAGCGGTGCTGTTCGTCGACGATCACCAGCCCCAGTCTGGCGAAATTGACCGTGTCCTGGATCAGCGCATGGGTGCCGATCACGAGCTGCGCCTCGCCCGATTCGACCAGGGCGCTCGCGGCCACCTTGTCCTTTTTCTTCAGGCTGCCGGTCAGCCACGCGACCTTCACGCCCAAAGGCTCCATCCACGCGGCGATCTTGCGAAAATGCTGATCGGCCAGAATTTCGGTCGGCGCCATCAGCGCCGCCTGGTAGCCGCTGTCGATGGCCTGGGCGGCGGCCAGCGCCGACACCACTGTCTTGCCGCTGCCGACATCGCCTTGCAGCAGGCGCTGCATCGGAAAGCCGTTGCGCAGGTCGGCGCGGATTTCCTGCAGCACGCGCTGCTGGGCTCCGGTCAGCTGGAACGGCAGCTGCGCCAGGAACGCTTCCGACAGCGCGCCGACCGCCTTGAGTACCGGCGCACCCTTGACCCGGCGTGCCCGCTGCGCGCGCTTGAGCGAGAGCTGCTGGGCCAGCAGCTCGTCGAACTTCATGCGCACCCAGGCCGGATGCGAGCGGTCGAGCAGGGCGCCGGCGTCGATCTCCTGCGGCGGCGAGTGCAGCAGCCGTACCGCCGGTTCGAAGTCGGACAGGCGCATTTGCTGGACCAACGACGGCGGCAATGTGTCGCGCCAGTCGATGCGCCGCATGGCGTCGGCGATCGCGCGCCGCAGAACCGTCTGCGACAGGCCTTCGCCGGACGGGTACACCGGCGTGAGCGCAGTGGGCAGCGGCGCCCCTTCGTTGATCACCTTGTAGGCCGGGTGAACCATTTCGGCGCCGAAGAAGCCGTGCTTGAGTTCTCCGCGCGCGCGCACCCGCGTGCCTTCGGCCAGTTGCTTGACCTGGCTGCCGTAGAAATTCATGAAGCGCAGCTGCAGCTCGCCACTGTCGTCGGCGATCGTCACCAGCAGCTGGCGCCGCGGTTTGAAGCCGATTTCGTTCTTCGTCACCACGCCCTCGACCTGCGACACGTGCCCGCCGCGCAGGCAGGCCTCGCGGATCGTCACCACCTGGGTTTCGTCCTCGTAGCGCATCGGCAGGTGCAGCACCAGGTCCATATCCGTGCGCAGCCCCAGCTTGGCGAGCCTGCTTTCGTTGGTTTTTGGCGGACTTTTCGGTTTCGGTAGAGGCATTTTGCGGCAATCAGGTGCGGGCAAGGTTAAAATAGAGGGTTGCCCAGCACGCGTGGCGCCTATTGTAAGGGCGCACAGCACATTTTTTCATAAATACCATGTACTCGCTTTCCGATTTCGATTTCGACCTGCCGCCCGAGCGCATCGCCCAGACGCCACTGCCCAACCGTAGCGCCTCGCGCCTGCTGCATCTCGATGGCGAGCGCGTCATCGACCGCCACTTCGCCGACATCGTCGACCTGCTCCAGCCGGGCGATCTGCTGGTGATGAACGACACGCGCGTGCTCAAGGCGCGCTTTTTCGGCGTCAAGGAGACCGGCGGCGCGGTCGAGGTGCTGGTCGAGCGGGTGCTCGACAACCGGACCGTGCTGGCCCAGGTGCGCGCGTCCAAGTCGCCCAGGCCGGGCAACCGCATCCGCCTGGCCGACGCGTTCGACGTGGTGGCCGGCGAGCGCGCCGGCGAGTTCTTCACGCTCACGTTCGAAGGCGACGTGTTCGAGCTGATCGAACGGCACGGCCGCCTGCCGCTGCCGCCTTACATCGAGCACGACGCCGACGAATTCGACGAAACCCGCTACCAGACCGTGTACTCGAAAGAGCCGGGCGCGGTGGCGGCGCCGACCGCCGGCCTGCATTTCGACCAGGCCCTGCTCGACCAGCTCAGGCAGAAGGGCGTGCAGTTCGCCTATGTGACGCTGCACGTGGGCGCCGGCACCTTCCAGCCGGTGCGGGTGGAGGCGCTGTCCGAGCACAAGATGCATACCGAGTGGTACACCGTGCCGCAGGAGACGGTCGATGCGGTGCGCGCGGCCAGGGCCGCGGGGCGCGACGTC
>CBFGOU010000583.1:0-3666 GCA_965650445.1 uncultured Oxalobacteraceae bacterium
GAGGAGTCCGCGGCCGCGGCCACGTACAACCTCGCGCTGGACTTCCAGGAGCGGAGCCAGGCCAGCGAGGCGCGCCTCATCGACCAGTTCGAGGAGTCCGTCTCCAGGCTGTCGGGCCGCCTCGGCGACCTGATCATCGTGGACGACGCAGTGCTGAAACCGCTGGTGAGCGATTGCACCGCCGCCGATTCCAGCGCTTCATCGTCCGTCATCGGCGGCAGAATGCCGGGAAAGCGTGACGCCAGCATCGACTTGCCGGTACCGGGCGGGCCGACCATGAGCACGCTGTGCCCTCCTGCGGCAGCGACTTCGAGCGCGCGCTTGGCCTGGCGTTGGCCTTTGACTTCCGAGAAGTCGGGGTAACGCGGTGGAATTGTCGTAGGACGCGGAACATGACGCACCAGCCGCGCATCGCCATTCACAGCCGCAAAATGTGCGCAGACATGGAGTAGCGAATCGGCCGGAAAAATCGCGGCATCCTTGACCAGTGCGGCTTCATCTGCATTGGCTCTCGGGAGAATGAACGCGCGCGCCTCCCCTGGTGCATCACTCGTTTTATGCATCGCAAACGTCATCGCCAAGGCGCCACGGATCGGCCGCAATTCGCCCGATAACGATAGCTCGCCAGCGAATTCGTATTTGTGCAGTTCATCGGCGGGCATTTGGCCCGAAGCGGCGAGAATACCGAGCGCGATCGGCAAGTCGAAACGTCCCGATTCTTTCGGCAAATCGGCCGGCGCGAGATTGACCGTGATACGACGCGCAGGAAATTCGAACCGGGCATTCTGCAATGCCGCACGCACCCGGTCTTTCGATTCCTTCACCTCGGTTTCTGGCAAACCAACAATGGTAAAAGACGGCAGACCGTTAGCTAAATGCACTTCGACCGTGACTTCCGGGGCGGACATACCCGCAAGGGCGCGACTTTTGAGGACAGCTAAACTCATTCGATGATTTCTTTACGGCGCTGCATTAACGGAAGCGGGGGGCAGAAGCATATGCATTAACACATTCGGACCTGCCAGCATGGCGCATTATATATTGCACGATTTGCGCAAAGAGAATGGATCACATCGACGGGAGTGGTAACCACCCTCGCCGGAACGCCTGGAGTAACTGGAAACGCTGATGGTGTCGGTGCCGCGCCGCCGCCGCGAATGACCGCCAGCGCATCGAATGGATCGGCTTCATGACGGGTATGAACATCGATGAACGCCTGCTTCAGCGACTCTTTTGCCTTGTCGCCCTGGAACGTCGCATGCACATAAGTGAACGTGCACAGTCCGGCGTTCGCGAGCCGGCTGGCTTCCGCCTGAAAATCACCGAGGCCGGCAGCGCCTTCGGGACTGATGACGGCGACGCGGGCAAAATCCACGGGTGCGGGGAGAGTGCGGTTCCTGTCGGCGTCGCCCTCCTCTTTCAGGCGCTCACGGATGCGCTTCATGCGCGCTTCCATGTCGCCCAGCGTAAAGTTCGGATCAATATCGGTAATGGTCAATGAAAGACCGTACTGGCCCTTGAACTGCGGCTGGACCAGCACGAGCACTTTCATGCCGTCCGCGAGATGTATACCGGTCGCCTTGAAAAACTTTTCGCCGATCTTGTGCGCTTCACTGCGCCAGATGACGGCTCTCGACTTGGACAATGCATTGCCCGATGCGTCCCGATCGACGGCATCAAGATAGACATGGCCGTTTTTGCTGTTGAGATCGCTGATTCCAATCCGCACCCATTCCGGCCGTGGGAATGCGCGATCGATCGCGGTGCCGATACGGGACAGCAGTTCGGTAAGGGAGATGCCGGTGGTCGCAGTGGTGAGAGCGCCCGGCTTCACCTCGGTCGGCAGCCATGCCTGAAAGAGCGCGAGCTTCGCGCCGGAGGGAGCGAAGTATTGGCCGCTTGCGGGGTCAAGCATCGCGCCCAGCGTCAGCGCGCGTCCTTCGTCTTCGGCGGGAATGGCGAGGTAGGTTCTCATGATTGCGGGTAATCATAAACGAACCGAAAAATGGTGTGCCGAATATTTAACGAAGAGCAAACCCGTCTTCAGGGCGCGAAATCGCGCGGAGCAGAGTGAAGAGCGAGGGCGCGAGAAAGGCAACCGGGCTGCATGCGCACCGGTCTTCATGAGTCCTGCGGCCCATACCCCGCTACTTCTGTTACCGTCTGGAAGCCTTTGCCGAACTGACTGACCCGCGTAGGCGGGAATGCGAACACAAGCTGGAAGAATTGCTGCTGGTGGCGGTTTGCGCGGTGATCAGTGGCGCGGAAAGCTGGACGTCGATATCGGCGTGGGGGCAACTCAAGCTGGACTGGTTGCGGCAGCATCTCCCGTTTGCCAATGGCATTGCATCGCACGACACCTTTGGGCGTGTTTTTACCCTGCTCAGTGCCAACCAGTTTGAAATTTGTTTCATGCGTTGGATACGGCAATTGTGTCCGGGGCTTGCAGGCCAGCACATTGCCATCGACGGCAAAAGCGTACGCCGCTCGCACGATGGCGTACGCGGCCCGATTCATCTGGTGTCGGCGTGGAGCGCTACGGCCGGATTGACCTTGGGGCAGATCAAAACCGCCGACAAAAGCAACGAGATCACGGCGATTCCGGAATTGCTGAATGCACTGGACATCAAGGGCGCGGTGATCAGCATCGATGCCATGGGGTGTCAGCACAACATCGTCACACGGATTGTCCAGGGCGGGGCCGATTATGTGCTGGGCGTCAAGGATAACCAGCCGGGTTTGGCCGAGGCGATCCGCTTGTGGTTCGACAGCGCCACTGCGGGCAGCATGGACCGGCCGTTCTGGGACGACCTCCAGATCGAAAAGGATCACGGACGCATCGAGACCCGGCGCTGCGTGGTCACTGACGAGGTGGGCTGGTTGCCGGAGCAGGGGCAGCACTGGACTGGCTTGCAAAGTCTGGTCATGGTGGAATCGACACGTGACATCCTTCATGGAGACGGCACGCGCACATATAGTGCCGAGCGCCGTTATTACATCAGCAGCTTGCAGGCGAAAGCGGCATTGTCTGGCAAGACAGTGCGCGCGCACTGGGGCATTGAAAACAGCATGCACTGGGTGCTGGACGTGGCGTTTCGCGCTCAATTTGCTCAAAGGTGATGCCAAGACCAAGCTGGGCATCGCCAACAAACGCCTGAAGGCCGGATGGGATGTTTCTTACCTTAGTCAGCTTCTGGGCCTCTGAAATCAAGGTGCTTCATGCGATTGCCTTGGCTTCATCTCGCGCCATTCGACAACTGACGTCCAGCTCTGCGCACCACTGATGACGGCACAAAGAGCGATAGGCGCCTTCCCGTGCCCGTGTGGATCGGTCAATTCTTTGAAGGCTTCCAGCAGTGATATCGGTGCGTTTGCCATCTCTTCGTCCAAATAGCGAGAGTAAAAACGCTTTTCTGGACCAGTTTACAAGCACAACTTCCGATTCTTGTTCTCGGAGCTGGCAGTCGCTTCATGCAATCGCCCTGTCCAAGCTCCTGCCTCTCTTGCTCGAAAATACTAGCGACATTGTTAATAACTTTTCTTTCGCAAAATGCTGTCCCTCCACATCCTCAAGTTCATGAAGGACTTTAGTTTCCAATTCACTGATGGCCCCCTGTCGCTTTTGTTTTGAAGTGCTTTAAGTTTCAGAACTGTACACGAAAGTCT
>CBFGOU010000584.1:0-3662 GCA_965650445.1 uncultured Oxalobacteraceae bacterium
GGACTGATGGATGAATTGCGCATTGCCGCTGGCCCGCTGGGCGCCGCCGGCGCGCGCGCCCTGTTCGCCGCAGGCGGCAACGCCGTGCCAGTGCTGAGCCGGGACGAGGTGGTGATCCCCGCCAGCGTGTTCGACGGCGACCGTCACCGGCCGCAGTTTCATGCGATGCCCAGCAGCGGCTGGATGAACGAGCCCCACGCGCCGTTCTACTACCGTGGACAGTACCATTTGTTCTTCCAGAAAAATCCTTTCGGGCCGTTCTGGCACCAGATCCATTGGGGCCACTGGATCAGCCCCGATATGGTCCACTGGCGCGAACTGCCGATCGCCCTCGCGCCCGAGGCGGACGAACTGGCGCCGGACGGCATCTGGTCCGGCAGCGCAAGCACGCTGGCCGACGGCAGCCCGGTGCTGTTTTTCACCGCGGGCAATGACGCCGCCAGGCCGAACCAGCGCACCGCGCTGGCCGTCCCGGCCGACCTGAACGACCGTGAACTGGTGCGCTGGACCAAGCGTCCGGCCCCGGTCACCGTGCAGCAGGAAGGCAAGGGCCGCTACGGCGAATTCCGCGACCCCTTCGTGTTTAAAAACGAGGCCGGCACGCGCTGGTTCCAGCTGGTCGGATCAGGGCTCCCCGGCGGCAGCGGCACGGCACTGGTGTATGACTCGGTCGACCTGATCCGCTGGACCTTCAAGGGACCTTTGATGAAGCTCGACACGGCCAGCTATCCCGGCTTCGAGGGCACCTGGGAGCTGCCGGTGCTACTGCCGGTGGGGAAGGGCAGCGACGGCCGCCAGCGTCACGTCTACCTGATGGACTTGAAGGCCCAGGCGTATTACTGGATCGGCGTGTTCGACCAGGAAAGCGGCAAGTTCACGCCCGATGTCGCGGCGCCGCGCGTGTTCGACGTCGGCGACCATCATTTCTCCGGCCCCAGCGGCTTCGTTGACCCGAAGACCGGCCGCAGTATTGTCTTTTCGATCGCGCAGGGCGAGCGCAGCGAGCAGTCCCAGTCCGATAGCGGCTGGGCGCACAATGCCGGCCTGCCGCTCGCGCTAAGCCTGGGCGGCGACGGCGACCTGCGCATCGCACCGATCGACGAGCTGGCTTCGCTGCGCCAGCGCACCCTGTTGTCGCTCGAGCAGGTCGACTTCGAGCAGGCCCGTGCGGCGCTTGCGGCCGTGCATGGCGACCGCCTCGAAATCGAACTGGAGTTAGCGCCATCGAACCTGGTCGCCGCGCGCCGCGGCCTGGTATTGCGCAAGACGCCGGACGACGCCGAGCGCACCGCCCTGTATTACGACGCCGCCACCAAACGCTTTGAAATCGACCGTAGCCACAGCTCGCTCGACCCCGACGTGCTTGGGCGCGGCGTGCAGGGCGGCGCCCTCGACCTCGGCGGCGAGCCGCTGCGCCTGCGCGTGTTTGTCGACCGTTCCATGCTCGAAGCCTACCTGAACGGCCGCAAGAGCCTGACCAGCCGCGCCTATCCCTCGCGCCTGGACGCCACCGGCATCGACCTGATGGGTGCGGCCGGCGACCGCGTCCTCAAGCTGAGGGTCTGGGAGTTGGGCGGCATCACAAACACTGCGAAGGAATAGGCATGGCAAGCATTTCCCTGGTCAATGTGGCCAAGACCTACCCGGGCAAGGATGCGCACTACATCCTCCAACACGTCAACTTCACCATCGCCGATGGCGAGTTCGTGGTGCTGGTCGGCCCTTCCGGCTGCGGCAAGTCGACCCTGTTGCGGATGATCGCCGGGCTGGAGGAAATCAGCGGCGGCGACATCGTCATCGATGGCGAGCGCATCAACGACGTCGCACCGGCGCGGCGCGGCCTGTCGATGGTGTTCCAGAACTATGCGCTGTACGGTCACATGAGCGTGTTCGAGAACATCGCCTTCGGTCTGCGCCTGAGCCGCACGCCCAAGGCCGAGATCGAGCAGCGCGTGCTGGAGGCCGCGCGCTTGCTGCAGATCGAGCATCTGCTGGCGCGGCGCCCGCCGCAATTGTCGGGCGGGCAGCGGCAGCGGGTGGCGATCGGCCGCGCCATCGTGCGCAAGCCGCGCGCCTTCCTGTTCGACGAACCCCTGTCGAACCTGGACGCGTCGCTGCGCGGCGACATGCGGGTCGAGATCGCCAAACTGCACCGCAAGCTCGGCGCCACCATGGTGTACGTCACGCATGACCAGGTGGAGGCCATGACGCTGGCCGACCGCATCGTGGTGCTGGCGCCCTCCGGTGTGCAGCAGGTCGGCTCGCCGATGCATTTGTACCAGCGCCCGGCGAATGTGTTCGTGGCCGGCTTCATTGGCAGTCCACGCATGAATCTGTTTGGCGGCGTGCTCGACGATTGCGCCACGCTGGGGTTCGGCCAATCCAGCATTGCCTGGGCCGATGCACCGGCCGGCGTCGGCGCACAGGCCGTCACCATCGGCGTCCGACCCGAGCAGCTGGAACTGGCCGCCGAGGGCCCGGTGCGCGGCGTGGTGCAACTGGTCGAACGGCTCGGCGCGGAATCGCTGGTGCACGTGGCCGTCGCCGGGCTGGACAAGGCCTTGATCGTCGCGCTGAAGGATGCACCGCCGGCCGAGGGGACCCGCTGCGCACTGCGCGTGGCGCCAGGGGCCGTTCACGTATTCGGCGCCGATGGGCGGCGTATCGCGCCAGCATCGGAACTGGACAATTGCGGCCGCATTCAGGCGGCCGGCAGCCTGGAAAAGGAAGCATCATGATCGTTGTATGCGGTGAGGCACTGATGGATGTATTTGCCGAACATGAGGATCTGGATCGCCTGACGCTGGGGGCGCACGATGGCGGTTCGCCATTCAACCTGGCCATCGGCCTGGCACGCCTGGGGGCGCCGACGATGTTCTTTGGCGGCTTGTCGAAGGATCTGTTCGGCCGCCGGCTCGAGGGCAGGCTGCGCCGCGAAGGCGTGAACACCGATGCGGCGCCGCGCAGCGCCGCGCCGACGACGCTGGCGCTGGTCGAGCTCGACGGGGCCGGGGTGCCGTCCTACCGCTTCTACGGCGGACAAACCACGGAGTGCGCAATCGAGGCGCCGGCCCTGGACAAGGTGCCGCAGGACAGTGCGATGCTGCACGTCGGTTCCTACTGTACCGTTGTCGAGCCAATCGCATCCACCCTGCGCATGCTGGTCGAGCGCCAGCGCGGCCGCAGCCTGGTCAGCTATGACCCGAATGCGCGGCTGACCATCGAGCCGCGCACCGCGCACTGGCGCGCCGCACTGGAGTGGATGCTGGCGCGCGCCGACCGAATCCTTTTCACAACACCTTGCGATGACAACGATAGATATACGGCCTTGCCTGGCCTACTATGACAACGATGGACAATCCATGTGGCCCTTGCCGTTGCAGCAGAAAGGGAGGTGCCAGCCGGGAGGGTAGGAAATGCGGCGTATTCACGCGTCGGGACGCGCACCATCGCGTCGTGTCAACATGAACTGAAAAAACTTATTACGGGGACTTTTTGCCATGCCTTATTCCATTACGCGTTATATCGGTCGCTCCCCCGCACTGGCCATTGCCTTGCTGCCGGCCCTCGCATTTGCACAACAACAAAGCGCCAGCGCGCCCACCCCGGCGGACGCCGCTGCCGCCAAGGCCGACGAACCTAAGGCCACCGTCATCGTCACG
>CBFGOU010000585.1:0-3656 GCA_965650445.1 uncultured Oxalobacteraceae bacterium
GGATCTCGCCGACCATGATGATGTCCGGATCCTGGCGCAGGAAGGACTTGAGCGCGACCGGGAAGGTCAGGCCGGCCTTGTCGTTGACGTTGACCTGGTTCACGCCGGGCAGGTTGATCTCGGCCGGGTCTTCCGCGGTCGAAATATTGATGCCCGGCTTGTTGATCACGTTCAGGCAGGTGTACAGCGACACCGTCTTGCCCGAACCGGTCGGGCCGGTCACCAGCACCATGCCGTAGGGGCGTTGAATCGCGTCCAGCAGCAAGGCTTTCTGGTCGGGATCGTAGCCGAGCGCGTCGATGCCCATCTGGGCTTGCGTCGCATCCAGAATACGCATCACGGTTTTTTCGCCGAACAAGGTCGGCAGGGTCGAGACGCGGAAGTCGATGGTTTTGACGGGCGACAGGATCAGGCGCATGCGGCCATCCTGCGGCACGCGCTTTTCCGAGATGTCCAGCTTGGCCAGCACCTTGATGCGCGAGACCAGCTTGTCGCGGATGGCGATGGGCGGCTGGGCGTGCTCGCGCAGCACGCCGTCGACGCGCATGCGGATGCGATAAAACTTTTCGAACGGCTCGAAGTGGATGTCCGAGGCGCCCAGGTTGACCGCGTCCATCAGGATCTTGTTGAGGAACTTGACGATCGGCGCGTCTTCGATGTCGGCCGCGGCCTGGTCTACCGCCGGGGCCGCTTCCTGTTCCTCGGCGAACTGGATGTCGCCTTCGTCGCCGACCAGTTCCTGGATGCTGTCCTCGGCGGTCTTGGCCAGCCGCGCCAGCAAGGCCAGCAGCACATCGTGGGCCACGATGACCGGCTCGACGGTCGACTCGCTCTGAAACTTGATCTGGTCGAGCGCCTGGGTATTGGTGGGGTCCGAGATGGCGACCGACATTTTGTTGCCGCGTTTAGCCAGGGCCACCACGCGCTGGCCCTGCATCAGCTTGGCGTCGATGGCCGCGTCCGGCAAGGCGTCGGCGTTGAAGGACTTCAGATCCATCAAGGGATAGCCGAAGGTTTCCGCGCAAAACATGGCCAGCGACGCGGCATCCAGGCTGCCGGACGCCAGCAGGATATCGATGAACAGCGTCTTTTCCGTCGCCGATTTCTTCAACAGGCTTTCCGCCTGGGGCAGCGACAGGCGTCCAGCCTGCACCAGCGCACGCGCCAGCCCCGGCATCGGGGGCGCAGAAGCGGCGGTGGGGAGGACTGCTGCCATAGTTGCAACGCCTATTGTTGGATGACAAATGGATGGGCCGACAGAGCGGCGGGCTGTCTCCGATGATGCCCTCAGGCATCATTTTTGTAAAGGATTTGTCTCAGTGAGAGAGGCTTCGATACCACGTAGTTGAATTGGTATCGGCGCCGGGGGAAGCGAGCTCATGCGGTGGGGCGCCCCCCCGGCCGGACCAGCTTGGCGACCTTGATGGCTTGATTTTTCACCTGCACCACTTCGATGACCAGCTCGCCCAGGCGCAGCGCGATCGGCGCGTCCGGAATGTCCTGCAACTGTTCGAGCAGCAGGCCGTTGAGGGTCTTGGGGCCGTCCAGCGGCAGGTGAAGATCCAGCTTCTTGTTGATGTCGCGCAGCAGGGTCGAGCCTTCCAGCATGCATTCGCCGCGCCCATCCCAGCCCACGCCGTCGCGCCGCGCGGCGCCCGGCATGGTGGTGGTGAATTCGCCGATCATTTCCTCGATGATATCGTCGAGCGTCACCAGGCCCTGCACCTCGCCGTACTCGTCGACGATGATGCCCAGGCGTTCCTTGTTTTCCTGAAAATACTGCAGCTGGGTAAACACGCTGGTGTCCTGGGGAATGAAGTAGGGCGGGGTCAGCAGTTCGCGGAAATGCGCCACCGTCAACTCTTCCTCTTCGTTGAGCAGGGCCACCGCATGGCGCACATGCAGGATGCCGACGATGCGGTTGATCTCGCCTTCGTAGACCGGCAGCTTGTTGTGATAGCAGGTCGTCAACTGATGCTTGATGTCGTCGACCGGCACGGCCAGGTTCAGCGCCTCGATCTGGGCGCGCGGGGTCATGATGTCGTCGACCGAGACGGTTTCCAGATCGAACAGATTAAGCAGGATGCTCTTGTGCTTCTGCGGAATGAAGTTGCCGCCTTCCAGCACGATGGCGCGCAATTCCTCGGGCGACACGCGCTGGGGCTGGGCCTGCTGGGGAGGACGCACATGGATGAGCTTGAGCACCACGGACACGAACAGGTTCACAAACCAGACCAGCGGCTTGCCCATCGCCATCATCGGCTTCAGGAAGGCGCTGGCCACCAGCGAGATCGTTTCGGGAAAGCGCGCGCCGACGAACTTGGGCGTTATTTCGGCAAACACGATCAGGACGAAGGCCACCGCGCTGATGGCGATGGCGATCACGCTTTCCTGATAGCCGAAGAACAGGATGGCGATGGCGGTGGCCAGCGCCGTGGCCATGGCGTTGAGCAGCGTATTGGCGATCAGGATCAGCGACAGCAGCTGGTCGGTGCGTTCGAGCAGCCACAAGGTGGTGATGGCGCCGCGGTGATTGCGCTTGGCAAGATTGCGCAGGCGATACTTGTTGGCCGACATCAGCGCCGTTTCCGCCATGGCGAAAAAGGCCGAGCAGAGGATGAGGAAAACGAGCGCGGCGACCAGCACCGACAGGGGCACGCTATCCAAGGGTCACCGGAAACAAGCTTGCATGGGAAAACGAAGCGGAGTGAAAGGGAGTGGCCTGCCAAAATGGCAACCATGAGCGGTCAATTCTAAGTCAAGCGCCAGCGGCGTGCAAGTTAGCCGTTCCACCAATGCGAGGTCGGGCCGCATTCCGGCAGGCGGGCTTGCACCGCTTCGTGGATGATGCCGGCGGCCACGGCCTGGTCGGCGTCGTAAATGCGGGCGTTGCCGAACAGGTTGGTCCGGATATCGTCCTTCACGCCGGCCGCCCTGGTCGCTTCCTCATAAATGGTGGCGTAGCGTTCGGCGTCGAAGTCGAGGCAGTCGCGCCATTCGCTCACGCGCGAGTGATCGGCCGCCACCAGGTTGCCGAATCCCCAGTGCAGCGGATGGATCAGGAAGCGGGTGCCGGGGCAGGCATAGCGCCGCTGGCCTGCCAGAAAGATCACCACGCCGACCGATTCCACACTGCCGATGTTGTGGGTCACCAGCGGCAAGGGCAGTGATTTCAGGAAAAAATACAGCGCAAAGCCGGCCGTCATGTTGCCGCCCTCGGTCGACATATGCAATTCGATCTCGCTGGCGCCGTTCTGCAATGCCTGCAGGCAAAGATTACGGACGGTACAGACCGATCCGTGGGTAATGGGTCCGATAAAGTGAACTATATGTAAGGACATTGTTTCTCCCGACGCTGGCTAGCCCAAGAATAACAAGTTTTCGCCCCGAGCATAGTTCTGCTGACGTCGCCGGTCAGCTGCCGCGATACGTCGAATACGACCAGGGCGTCACCACCAGCGGCACATGGTAATTCTGGCCCGGATCGGCAATCCCGAAAGCAATCGTCACCCGGTCGATAAAGCGCGGCTCCGGCAAGGCCACGCCCTGCGCGGCGAAATAATCGCCCGCCGCAAACACCAGCTCGTAGCGTCCCGCGCGCATGGCCTCGCCGTCGAGCAGCGGGGCGTCGCAGCGTCCGTCCTGGTTGGTGACCG
>CBFGOU010000586.1:0-3652 GCA_965650445.1 uncultured Oxalobacteraceae bacterium
AGTAGGCCAGCAGGGCCGCAGCCAGAGCGAGGACGGGCGGCAGGCCGGCGTCGTCCGACAATACCACGAATGCCTGGGATTGCAGCGCATCACCGACGAGCAGCGCGGTGGCTTCGTCGTAGGCCACGTGCACGGTCGGCTTGCCGCGGCGCAATTCATCATCGTCCATGCAGGGCATGTCGTCGTGCACCAGCGAGTAAGCGTGAATCATTTCCACGGCGCAGGCGGCGCGCTCCAGGGCCGACTGACTGGCGCCGAACAGTTCGCCGGCGGCAAACACCAGCAGGGGACGCACGCGCTTGCCGCCGCCCAGCACGGTGTAGCGCATCGCCTGGTGCAGCTTGCACGGGGCCGCATCGGCGCGCGGCAGCAGGCGATCCAGCGCGGCCTCGACCTGCGCCTGGGCGGTGGCCATCCAGTCCGGAAACGGCATGCCTTCGCTCATTGCGCGGCCTCGCCGGCGTCGCCGGCGAACGGCTTGAGCATGTCGCCTTCGAGGACCTTAACCTGGGCTTCCACTTTTTCCAGCTGGGCGGCGCAGTATTTTACCAGCTCGGAACCGCGCGCATAGGCCGCCACCGAGGCTTCCAGCGGCAGTTGCCCGGCTTCCATCTGAGTCACCAGTTGCGCCAGCTCAGCCATCGCTTCTTCGAACGAGGCCGGCGCGGCGCTTGAATTCTTTGGCATAGAGTCTTTTTTTGTCTGCGTCTGGCCGCATGTGGGGAATCTAATCCACCGCGGCGCAGTCTAATCGCGTATTTTAGAACAATCCACCTTCCAGCCTGTCGGACTGAGGGAGTCGAAGATCCTCAGTCCGACAGGCTGCCCAGGTGGCCACCTCGCATTTTATCGCAATTGGGGCTGAACCCATGAAATTGATGCATTTGCAGCAACTATTGCACCTTCCTTGTCCGCATGGGCGCGCGGGTCCGCGACTGTAGAGCTCGTTTCCACGGTATAATCGCCGGTTCTGTCCGAACTACCGTATTACTCTCAGAAAAATACTGGTCTTTGGATTCTTTCTCTTCTTTGGGTTGAGCTCATATTAAAGGGGGGTTGGGATGTCCGATCTGGCTACCCACGCCAAGCTGGCGCGCGAGTGCGCACAGCTTCCGGTCAACGTCTATTTTGACGAAACGCTGCTGCAGCGCGAGATAGAGCAATTATTCAGGCATGGCCCGCGCTACGTCGGCCATGAGCTGATGGTGCCCGACATGGGCGACTTCGCCACCTTGCAGGCCGACCACGAAGGCCGCATGCTGGTGCGCAACGCCAATGGCATCGAGGTGTTGTCCAACGTCTGCCGTCACCGCCAGGCGCTGATGTTCAATGGGCGCGGCAATGCCGGCAATATCGTCTGCCCGCTGCACCGCTGGACCTACGACCTCAATGGCGAATTGATCGGCGCCCCGCACTTTCCCGAGACGCCTTGCCTGAACCTGTCGAAAACGCCCCTGCAAAACTGGAACGGCCTGCTGTTCGAACAGAACGGCTACAACGTCATGGACAAGCTGGCCCGGCTGTCGGTGGCCAAGGATTTCGATTTCTCCGGCTATATGTTCGACCATGTCGAGGTGCAGACCTGTAATTACAACTGGAAGACCTTCATCGAGGTCTACCTGGAGGATTACCACGTCGAACCCTTCCATGCCGGCCTGGGCGGCTTCGTCAGCTGCGACGACCTGCGCTGGGATTTCGGCCGCGATTACAGCGTGCAGACCGTGGGCGTCAACCGCGGCCTGGGCAAAGCCGGTTCGGCCATCTATAAAAAGTGGCAGGACGAAGTGCTCAAGTTCCGTGGTGGCGTACCGCCCGAGAAAGGCGCGATCTGGTTCACCCTGTACCCGAACATCATGGTCGAGTGGTACCCGCACGTGCTGATCGTCTCGACGCTCTGGCCGGACGGCCCGCAAAAGACCCGCAACGTGGTCGAGTTCTACTACCCCGAAGAGATCGTGCTGTTCGAGCGCGCTTTCATCGAGGCCGAGCGGGCTGCCTACTTCGAGACCTGCGTCGAGGACGACGAAATCGCCATGCGCATGGACGCCGGCCGCAAGATCCTGCTGGCGCGCGGCGTCAACGAGGTCGGTCCCTACCAGTCGCCGATGGAAGACGGCATGCAGCATTTCCACGAGTGGTATCGCAGTAACCTGGCGTTTTAGGAGCGGCATGGCCTCGCTCTGGATGTTGTTTGCCACGTTCGCGTTCGCGGCCATGGGGGTGTGCGTGAAGCTGGCCTCCAGCATGTATTCGACATCCGAGATCGTCTTTTACCGCGGCCTGATCGGCACCCTGCTGCTGATCCCCGTGATCCGGCTCCAGCGCGGCACCCTGCGCACCGCCTTCCCGCGCGAGCATCTGTGGCGCAGCAGCGTCGGCGTGGTGTCCTTGTGGCTGTGGTTTTTCGCCATCGGCAAACTGCCGCTGGCGATGGCCGTGACCCTCAACTACATGGCGCCGATCTGGATCGCCTTCTATGTGTTTTGCGCGGGCTGGCTGCGGCGCACGAACCGCGTGGAGTGGCCGCTGATCGGCGCCATCCTGCTCAGTTTTGTCGGCGTGACCCTGGCGCTGCAGCCGGCCTTCGAAGCGCGCCAGTGGGCCGGTGCGGCGGTCGGCCTGGTCTCGGCGATCATGTCGGCGATGGCGTACATGCAGGTGCGCCGCCTCGGCCGCATAGGCGAACCGGAATACCGCGTGGTGTTTTATTTTTCGCTGACGACCATCGTGGCGGGCCTGGCCAGCGCACTGGCCATTCCCAGCGGCCCCACCGAGCCGTCCTTTCACCCGCATACGCCGTACGGCGCCGCACTGCTGCTTGGCACCGGCGTGCTGGCCTTGATCGCGCAAATCGCCATGACGCGCGCCTACCGGGTCGGCAAGGTGCTGGTGGTGGCCAACCTGCAGTACACCGGCATCATCTTCACCAGCATCTGGGGCATGATCATCTGGGGCGACAACTTCAACTGGCATGTGTGGCTGGGCATGGGCATCATCATGGTGTCCGGCATCGCCGCGACGTTCTACAATACCCGGAATACCCCGAGCGGCCCTGCCGTGAGCAAAACCGATCCGATCGCAAGCGAACTTTGAGGACTCCATGGCTTCTTCCTACACCACCCTGATTTCCGCCACCGACGCCGCAGCCCATCTGGACGACCCGAAATGGGTGTTCGTCGACTGCCGCCACGACCTGATGAACCTGGCCGCCGGCCGCGAAGGCTACGCCATCGGGCATATCAAGCATGCCCTGTTCGTGGACCTGGAAACCCAGCTGTCCGGCGCCAAGCGCGGCGCCGACGGCGCGTTCCGCGGCCGTCATCCGCTGCCCGGGCGCGCCGCGCTGATCGACACCTTGCGCGCGCTCGGTATCGACGACGACAGCCAGGTGGTGGCCTACGACGCGCATGGCGGCATGTTCGCGGCGCGCCTGTGGTGGCTGCTGCGCTGGGTCGGCCATGCGCAGGCGGCGGTGCTCGATGGCGGCCTGGCGGCTTGGCAGGCGCAGGGCTTGCCGATGTCGACCGAGGTGCCGCAACGCGCGCCGGGCGGCATCACCGAACAGCCCGCGCTGGTGGCCACGGCCTCGCTGGCCGAGGTGGTCTCGGCCGCATTCGGCTGGCCATGGGCGCTGCAGGGGAAGCCGAGGCGG
>CBFGOU010000587.1:0-3637 GCA_965650445.1 uncultured Oxalobacteraceae bacterium
GCGCCAAAGGTCCGCGCCAGCCCGATCCGCTGCAGACCACCTTCGGTTTCGCCAACGCCGGTTCGTCGCGCCGTCCGCAGGGACCGCAGGGTCCGCGCAGCGCCGATCACGGCTTGCCGCGGCGCGGCCGGCGCGGCTGATTTTAGTCGGGAACGCGCGCTCCCTGGCCGCGTTCCGTCTTAAAATTATAAGTGTTGTTTGATTGCTCATCCGGCCCGGCGCGGATTGCGGGCAGCCCCATATCAGGTTATAATCTGCAGCCTAATAAAAGTTCTTCTCAGCGTGTTCTGAAGCAAGTGCTTTCATCTGGGCTGTAAATTAAGAAGATGGGCAGATGCCCATTTTTTTTTTGGTAAATCGTTTTAATGGCCTGCGGGCCGTGTTCTGGAGAGTCTGTTTGCAGCAGTTTGATTTAATCGCCAAGACGGTAAGCGGCCTGGGCTATGAACTCGTGGAAGTGGAGCGGGGCGAGCGCGGGATTTTGCGCGTTTACATCGATTTTTCGGCTGCCGATGCGGAAGAAAAAGGCCCGATCACCGTCGAAGATTGCGCGACCGTGAGCCATCAGTTGTCGCACGTATTGACGGTGGAAAACGTCAACTACGAGCGCCTGGAAATTTCTTCGCCCGGGCTGGATCGCCCGGTGCGCACCTTGGCCGATTTCGCGCGCTTCGCGGGGCATGAATGCACCGTCAAGCTGCGCGTGGCCATGCCCGGTACCGCGAACCGGAAAACCTTCACCGGCATCCTGCAGCAGCCGGACGGGGAAAATCTCGCATTGGAATTTGAAAGTAAGGATGGTCAGGCGCTGTTGGAATTTACGCTCGCCGACTTGGATAAGGCACGCTTAGTGCCGCAGGTGGATTTTAAGGGACGCAAAGCATGAGTCGCGAAGTTTTGTTATTGGTGGATGCGCTGGCGCGCGAAAAAAATGTCGATAAGGACGTCGTCTTCGGGGCGCTCGAGTTCGCCCTGGCACAAGCCACGAAGAAGCGTTATGAAGGCGAAGTCGACATCCGCGTGTCCATCGACCGCGAGACCGGCGAATTCGAGTCCTTCCGGCGCTGGCACGTGGTGCCCGACGAAGCCGGCCTGCAACTGCCGGACCAGGAAGTGCTGCACTTCGAAGCCAAGGAACAGATTCCCGACATCGAAGTCGACGAGTACATCGAAGAGCCGATCGAGTCGGTCGAGTTTGGCCGCCGCTTCGCCCAGGACACCAAACAGGTGGTCCTGCAGCGCGTGCGCGATGCCGAGCGCGAACAGATCCTGGTCGACTTCCTCGAGCGCGGCGACTCGCTCGTGACCGGCACCATCAAGCGCATGGAACGTGGCGACGCGATCGTCGAATCGGGCAAGATCGAAGCGCGCCTGCCGCGCGACCAGATGATCCCGAAAGAAAACCTGCGTATCGGCGACCGGGTCCGCGCCTACATCCTGCGCATCGACCGCAATATGCGCGGCCCGCAAGTGATTCTGTCGCGCACCGCGCCGGAATTCATCATGAAGCTGTTCGAGCTGGAAGTGCCGGAAATCGAGCAGGGCATGCTGGAAATTAAATCGGCCGCCCGCGACGCCGGCGTGCGCGCCAAGATCGCCGTCTACACGGCCGACAAGCGCATCGACCCGATCGGCACCTGCGTCGGCATGCGCGGTTCGCGCGTGCAGGCCGTCACCGCCGAACTGGGCGGCGAGCGCGTGGACATCGTGCTGTGGTCGGAAGATCCGGCCCAGTTCGTGATCGGCGCCCTGGCGCCGGCCAATGTGTCGTCGATCATGGTCGATGAAGAAAAGCACGCCATGGACGTGGTGGTCGACGAAGAAAACCTGGCCATCGCGATCGGCCGTTCCGGCCAGAACGTGCGCCTGGCGGCCGAGCTGACCGGCTGGAAAATTAATATCATGACGGCCGAAGAGTCGGAGAACAAGGTCGCTGCCGAAACAGCTGCCGTGCGCGCGCTGTTCATGGAAAAGCTGGACGTCGACCAGGAAGTGGCTGACATCCTGGTGGAAGAAGGCTTTGCCAGCCTGGAAGAAATCGCCTATGTGCCGATTTCCGAAATGCTGGACATCGAATCGTTCGATGAAGACACCGTGAACGAACTGCGCACCCGTGCCCGCGACGCCCTCGTCACCGAAGCGATCGCTTCGGAAGAAGGCCTGGAAGGCATGGAGGAGCAGCTGGTGAATCTGGAAGGCATGGACCGTAATACTGCCGGCAAGCTTGGTCTGGCTGGCATCAAGACGGTAACTGACTTCGCCGCGCTTGCATACGACGAATTTGGCGCCATTTTGGCCCTCCCGTCGGACCGTGCGCGTGACTTGATCAAGAATGAATTTAATGATGTGACCGACGACGAGATGAAGCTGGTCGACTCGAAGTACGACGACCGCGCCAAGGCGCTGCAGGCCAAGGCCTGGAGCCTGGCAGAAGTGGCCAAGGCTTAATTTGAGTAACCTTATCATCTGTCTCGACACAAAGAAAAGAGGACTGAATGGCGAGTAACAACGTAGCCCAATTTGCCACCGAACTGAAGATGCCTGCAGATTTGCTGCTGACGCAGCTGCGTTCTGCCGGCGTCGAAAAAAGTTCGACGTCAGATCCATTGTCGAAAGATGATAAGGACAAGCTGCTCAATCACCTGCGCCGTACCCACGGCACGGCCACCGATACTGGCGAAAAGAAAAAGATCACGCTGACCCGCAAGGAAACCACCGAGATCAAGCAGGCCGACGCGACTGGCAAGTCGCGCACCATCCAGGTGGAAGTGCGCAAGAAGCGTACCTTCGTGCAGCGCGACGACGTCGTCACGCCGCCGCCGGCGCCTGCCGCCCCTGCCGCTCCCGTGGTGGACCCGGCCGAAGTGGCACGCCGCGAAGAAGAAGCGCGCCGCCAGGCCGAGCTGATTGCCCGTCAGGAAGCCGATCTGCGTGAAAAGCAGGAACGCCTGGCCAAGCTGGACGCCGAGAAGGAAGCCCAGGCCAAGCAGGCCGAGCTGGACGCCAAGCGCGAAGCCGAAGCCGAAGCCAAGCGTGCCGCCGCCGCGGCCGCCGCCAGCAGCGCCAACGCCGCCGATGACGCGGCCAAGAAAGCCGCTGACGCCGAAGCCAAGAAGAAGGCCGAAAGCGCCGCCAAGGAAGCGGCCGAACGTGTTGCCGCCAACGAGCGTGCACGCAAGGCCGTGGCCGACGAAGTGGCCCAGATCAAGGCCATGATGAATGCGCCGCGCCGCGCCATCAAGGCGCCCGAGCCGGCGCCGGCCCCCGTGGCCGCGCTCAAGCCGAAGGCGCCGGAAGGCACCCTGCACAAGCCTGCCGATAAAAAGCCGGGCGAAAAGAAGGACGACAAGAAACCAGCCGGTGCGGACAAGAAGTCGATCAAATCGGCCAATGTCTCCTCGACCTGGTCGGACGATGCCAAGAAACGTGGCGCGCCCGGCTCGATCAAGCCGCGTGGCAATGTCGGCGCCGGTACCGGCCGTGACGGCTGGCGCGGTGGCGCCAAGGGCCGCCGTTCGTCGCACAACGACGACCGCGAAACCAACTTCCAGGCCCCGACCGAAGCGGTCATCAAGGACGTGTACGTTCCTGAAACCATCACCGTGGCCGAACTGGCGCACAAGATGTCCGTCAAGGC
>CBFGOU010000588.1:0-3634 GCA_965650445.1 uncultured Oxalobacteraceae bacterium
CTGCGCCGCCTGGAGCCCGGCGCGCAGCAGCCGCTGATCCTGATGGTCAATGCCTACGGCCGCGGCAAGCTGATCGACGCGCCCGATGCGCGCGGGATCGACGCTTTCCTGAGCAAACCGGTGACCGGATCGAGCCTGTTCGACAGCCTGCACGACGTCCTCGCGCGCCGCAGCAGGGTCAAGGCGCATCTGCCGTTCGCCGCGCCGGCCGAGCCGCTGCGCCGCCTCGACGGCGTGCGCCTGCTGCTGGCCGAGGACAATGAACTCAATCAGGCGGTGGCGCGCGGCATCCTGGAGCGGGTCGGGGCGCGCATCGAGATCGTCGCCAACGGCAAACTGGCGGTCGAGTGCCTGCGTGCCGATCCGGCCGCCTACGACCTGGTCCTGATGGATATCCAGATGCCGGTCATGGACGGCTTCGAAGCGACCCGCGCGATTCGCGCCACGCCGGGCTTGCGCCTGCCGATCGTGGCCATGACGGCCGGCGTGACCGAAAACGAGCGCGCCGCCTGCCTGGCCTGCGGCATGGACGATCTGATCGCCAAGCCGGTCGAGGTGGACGACATGCTGGCCACCATCACGCGCCATCTGCCGGGCCGGGCGCCGGCCGGCGCCGTGGCCGCGCCGCAAGCGGCGGCGGCCCCTGCGGCCTTGCCGGTGCTGCGGCTCGAACCGCTGGTCAATATCGCGCGCGGCAATCCGGCCCATCTGGCCTCGATCGCCAAGCTCGTGCAGCGCATGATCGACGACGGCGCGGCGCAGTTCGAGCAGGCGCACGGCATGTGGCGCGCAGGGGCGCCGCTGGACTCGGCCAGGGTGCTGCACAGCCTGCGCGGCGGGGTCGGCAGCGTGGGCGCCAAGCGCATGGCGGCCGCTTCGCTGGCGCTGGAACAGATGCTCAAGCAGGAGCAGCCCCCGGCCGGCGAGATCGAGCGCCAGTTCGACGCGCTCGGCCAGGAGCTGGAAGCGGCGGTGAGCGCCGCGCGCGCCTGGCTGGCGCTCAATGCGGCATCGGCCGCGGAACAGTCATCGTCCTGAGCATGCATGCTTGCTTCATGCAATAGTCGTCGCCACCCCGCCATCAGTCGGGAAAGCGCACCAGGCTTTCGCGGAGTGTCGGCCACTGCTCGGGAAGGCTAGTATGGGCCAGTTCCTCCGAGTGAAGTGCGTACAACGCTTCGATCGCGCTGAGGTAGCGGCGGGTACGGTCGACGAGCGACAGATGATGCAGGTGCAGGGTCAGATCGTGTGGTGTGACGATTGATCCTTCTGACGGCGCCAAGGCCGGGTAGAGTGCGAATTGTTGGACGTGGAACGGATGCATCATCCGCAGTGCCGTGTTACCAATTTGTTCGCAAGCGCCCATGTAGCCCCAACAAGAGCTCAGTTCCGAGTCGTAGATGCTATCGCAGATGTCTTTCAATTGGTCCACCGTCTTGCCGCTGGTGTCGCTGTCAGGCGAAGCTCAGCGATGGGATCAGTCGGAATATGTGCGCAGGAGATGAGCGCGAAAGGTTGGCCACTGCTCCGGCCAGCTGGTGTCGGCCACTTCGTCCTTATGGCGCTCCATCAGCGCGTCAATGGTGGCGACGTAGCGGCTTGAGCGATCGTCCAAGGACTGGCGGTGCAAGAGCGTGATTAAGTCAGGCACCGGGATTGCCGGGCCGGGAGGCGGCGTAAGGCTCGGGAACGGCGCCAATACCTGCGGGTGGGCGTATTCAAGCATGCGCAATACCGTGAATCCAATGTAGTGGCAGGCGCCCATGTAGCCCGCTTCCGTCAGTTCGGCCAGCGGCCACGCTCTCTGGTCATGGGTCAGTGCGGTGATTTTGAAGTCCTTCTCGGCCAGCACGGCATCGCGCCGCGCCAGGGGAAAGGACCTGATGCCAATGCGTTCGCAAGCAGCCATTTAGCCCTCACGCTCAATCGCGCCAAGCTGCCACGACATACAGCGCTTTGGCTCGACCGGGCCGACATCGTCCGCGTCCAGAGCGCCGCGACGCTGCCGGGATGGGATCAGTCGGAATACGTTCGCAGGAGATGGGCACGAAAGGTTGGCCACTGCACGGGCAGACTGGTGTCGTCCAATTCATCCTTATGGTGCTCCATCAGCGCGTCAATCGTAGCGACGTAGCGACGGGTGCGGTCGACCAAAGATTGATGGTGCAAGTGTGAGATCAAGTCGAACGTTGTGATGATCGGTCCGGGCGGTCGTGAGAGCGCTGGAAACGGGGCGAATGTCTGCGGGTGGCCAATTTCAAGCATACGTAACACAGTGAGGCCAACGTGGTCGCATGCGCCCATGTAGCCTTCTTCGGCAAGCGTGGCCAGCTCCCATGTTCTCTGGTTAAGCATTTCATTGTCGTTTCGGGAAATGACCAGAACCGGACGTTCGTCGCGTTCAATCAGGCCCACCGTCAATTTTGGTTCTTTCATGGCTAAATTCTCGCTCTCTAATCAATTGTCACCCCAGTCGGTTGTTTACCCAGATTGGAGTGAAAGGGCTACTCACGGCGCAACATGCGCCCCATTGTCGGTCAATTCTGATGCTGTGCGAAAGCATGCGAACATGCGTTCGTCTGCGTTTGACTTGCAGACTGCGTATTCGCGGGGATACCTCGTCGGTGAAAAGTTAGCCTTGCAAACGTCGATTTCGACTATGTTGATATCCGTGCAGATTTGGTCGAGTTCAGCTTGCGTCTTCCCACTCGTGCTGCTGTTGGAGCCGCGGTTATTATCGCGTGGCTCTTGACCTTCGGAGCAAAGTATGTGGAACGTGTCGCATCAGCTTTGCGGGAACCATGGCGTGGGCCCTGTCGGCAGTGGTACCACGTCCGGTGGTGGCGGACGATTGCCACGAACGCAGACCGTTATGATCGGACTGATCACACACGGATTGAGCACCACAGCCAGGTCCTCAACCGGATAGCTCGGCGGCAGCTGCGGAAAATTGCCGATATCTCCGTCGCCATTGGTGACGAAGAACGGCCCCAGATCAATCGGGTCCGGGAAGGGCGCAGAAATGACGACGACCGGAACGAAATATCCTCCGCCGCCCGAATCCCCGGGCGAGGGAACGGGGTCAAGAATCGGATCATATTCGTAGTAGTCGTCGACATGCGGAATGGAGTCGGTATGTGCGCTCAGGAACTGGCGTACGGAAGCCGCCGCGGCGTCGAAGGCCGCCTGAAACCGCAGCGCCGCCTGCCCCAGCGGGTCGGGAGCGCCGGTGACACCTGGCGCACGGGTGTACGTGAATACCGTGTAGCCGTCCGGCAGTGGCAGGGCGTCGACAGTGACACCCGTCGGGGCGGGCGCGGCTACCCGGGAGCACACTATCGCTCCGCTTGCGGTGCAGACGATCGCCTGTCCGGCGCTTTCGAACAGCACGGTCAACGGGGTGGAGTCCGCCCCTGCCGCCAGCTCGTCAGGCGATGGCGATCGCGTTGTCGATGGCGTCGCTTTGCTAGATGCAGGATTGGCGCGGAGCAGATGGGTCGGCGTTCCGGATGGTGCCGGCAGTGCCAGAGTGACGGCGCGAGTGATGGTGCCGAACTCGGCCGGCAGCCGTCCGCTGCTGCACAGCGGTACGCTACTGCCGGCCTGCGGTCGACACGCTTGAAGCGTGCGGCCG
>CBFGOU010000589.1:0-3633 GCA_965650445.1 uncultured Oxalobacteraceae bacterium
GCTTTTCCAAGACGCTGTCGCCGGTGCTGCGCGCCGGCTCCATCTGCGCGTCCAATTCGCTGGTGCCCGAACTGCTGCGCGTGAAGATGCTGACCGGGCTGACCACGTCGGAGATCAACGAGCGCGCGGTCTATCACGCGATCTCGGCGCGGCCCTACCGGCGCATGGTGGACAAGCTGCTGGCGCAACTGGCGGTCAGCCGCGAGCGCACCATCGAGCAACTGCTTGACGCCGGCATCACGCCGCTGGCCAGGCCGAAAGGCGGCATGTTCGTCAGCGCCGGCTGGCAGGAGGCGCCCAGCGCGCAGTTCAACGGCAAGGCGATCGCCGAACGCGCGCTCAGGAGCGGCATCCTGCTCTCGCCACACGAGTTCTTCATGCTGCGCCCCGCCGAATCGGTGTGGTTCCGCTTTAACGTCGCCTACAGCGCCGACGCGCCGCAGCTGACCGCCTTCCTGCAATCGGTACGATAAGGACGCGAATGGACATCGTCAAACCCAGGCGGCGCATCGTCGACCGCGAAAAGCTCGAAGCCGACATCGTCGCCGAAGCGGTGCGCGTGTTCGCCGAATGCGGCTACCAGGGCACCTCGGTGGCCACTGTGGCGGAGAATGCCGGCCTGTCGAAGCAGAACCTGCTGTATTACTTCCCCACCAAGCAGGCGCTGTACGAACGTGTGCTCGACGGCGTGCTGGATGAATGGCTGGCGCGCATGGAATCGCTGGCCGCGCCCGGCCAGGAACCGGCCGACATGCTGCGCGCCTACGTCAAGGCCAAGCTGCGCTTTTCGCGCGAACAGCCGTATGCTTCGCGGGTGTATGCGCTGGAAGTGATCGGCGGCGCCAAACTGTACGGCGCGCAGATCCAGAGCCGCGTGGTGCCGCTGCTGCGCAAGGACATCGAGGCCTTCGAGGGCTGGATGGCGGAAGGAAAGATCGGCGCGGTGAATGCGACGCACCTGCTGTTTGCGATCTGGGCGATGACGCAGTCGTACGCCGATTTCTCGGCTCAGATGGCGCTGGTTCTCAATCGCAGGCAGCTGACCAGGAAGGATTTCGACGAGGCCGAGGAGACCATCGTCGACATGGTGCTCGCGGCTGTGCGCGTGCAGGGCTAGGCGCGCTTGCGCCGCACGATACAGGCCATGCCGAGGGCGGCCAGCAGCAGGGCCGCACTGGCCGGTTCCGGCACATCGGCGCCTGCGGGGGTGGTGGGGACGCCAGGCACATCGAAGCCGACCACGTCGACCGGTTTGAAGTAGTGATTGGAATTGACCTGCACCGACGAATTCCAGGTGTCGACCACCACGTTGCCGTTGATGACCCCGTAGTTCGGGCCGACCGTGGCCTTGGTCGCGAGCACGCTGCCGATCACGCCGCGCACATCCACGCTGGTGGCTTCGTAAAAATTGAACAGCACGTTATAGCCGCTCAGTGGATTGAAACTGACGCCGCCATTGTTGAAGGTGCCGTTGGCGCCGCTGACATTGAAGATCAGGGTGTGGCCGGCCGTCGGGCCGCCCAGCTCCCAGCTGCTCGAACTGGCAAACAGGCTGCTGGCGACGTTGAATACGTCCACCTTGCCGTTGCCGTTACCGCTCACCAGCACGCCGCTGTACCTGGTGCTGACGGTGCCGGTGGCGGCGACCTTGGTCAGATTCAGCGCCAGCGCGTTGTAATAGTCGGCCAGCTGGTCGAAATTGACGGGACTGGTGCTGGAAGTCGGCGGCGTGCTTGCGCCGGAAAGCGACATCGTGCCACCCACATGGGCCGTGCCGTTTTCGATCGAGCCATTGGAGAAGTTGAGGTTATCGCGCGCCACCACCGCATAGCCGCCGAAAGCATCGACATTGTTGTGGTTGATCGCGTAACTGGACGCGGTAACACTGCCGCCGGACACAATCGCGCCTTCCACATCGCTGTTGGAAGCATTGAAGTCATGCACCGTGTAGATGTTGGCATTGCCCATTTGCGTGGCAAGGTCGACCACGCCAGCCTGGGCGACACCCACGGAAAACATTGAAAACAACAAAGTGATAAGAGGATTGCGGTGCATTTAGATGCTCGATTACAAATGTTTAGTTCCACATAGTATCATTCTATTTGACATTAATCATTTCAATTTAAACAACAACCACACCTAAATTTGTCAGATCGGCTTGCGCCCGGGTATATTGCAATTTATGCAAACCACCGTTCCTACCGTATTAGTCACCGAACGCCTCGTGCTGCGCGGGCTCAGGCCAGACGACGCGCCTGCACTGTTTGCCATCTTTTCCGACCTGCTCGTCGTGCGCTTCTGGAGCGGCTCGCCCTGGACCGAACTGGCCCAGGCCAGTGCGGAAATCGGCCAGGCGATCGCTAACTTTCAAAACGGCACCGCCATTACTTTCGGCATCACCCTGCGCGACAGCGACGAACTGGTCGGCCAGATCCGGCTGCACCAGTTCTTCGCGCAAAACCGCCGCTGCGAAATCGGTTACGCACTTGCCGCCGATCACTGGGGCATGGGTTACGGCAGCGAGGCTCTCCACGCTGTGCTCGGCCACGCCTTTCACGTCCTGAACCTGAACCGGATCGAGGCCGACATCGACCCGCGCAATATCGCGTCCGCCAAAGTGCTGGCCCGCATGGGCTTCGTCGAGGAAGGGTATTTACGCGAACGCTGGCTGGTCAACGGCGAGGCCGCCGACTCGGTGATCTACGGCCTGCTGCGCAAGGACTGGGTGCATGCAGCCGGTCGGCCGGCACAGCCGGTCATGCCCTGAAATACGCCGTTGGTCGGAGCGGTGTGGAGCCGCTTATGCGCTATTGGTAGAGTGCATCCATCGATCAACCGATTGGAGATATCAGATGGACAACCCTACCCTCAACCGCTTTTTTGCCCTGCTGGAAGAAATCGGGCATTCGATCCTCAGGGCCGCGCGGTACGCCGGCGAATCGATTGCGGCCATGTCGTGGCCGGCCCTGGCCGTCACCTGCGTGATGCTGGCCCTGGCCCTGACCCTGGTGCCGCTGGCCCTGACCTTGTTTGTGATCTTCATGGCCGTTAAGCTGGTGGTTGGCGCTCTCATTCTGGAGAAGCGCCGCGGCAAGGCCACGCCATACAAGCCGGTGGACGGTCAGGGAGAATAAGTCGTGAAGGCAAGCCAGTTCAACAAGGGAATGGATGCGTTGCGCGAAGCGGCCGCCGAAGCGGTCGTTTTGTGGTGGCGCTTCTTCGACTGGCTCGCGGTGGTCGAATGGCGCCAGCTGGTAATCATCTACGTGCTGGCGGTCATGGTGACCGGAATCGTCTTCAATTCAGCCGAAACCGGCATGGCCTTCGTGCTGATTTCGTTCGCGGTCAAGGTGCTTGCCGGCGGCAAACGCAGGGCCGAACTGATGGCCAAGGAAGCCACCGCGCAGGCCGATGTCGCCACGCTCGAGCGCCGGCTGGTGGAAGCCCAGATGGCCACCTTGCAGGCGCAGGTCGAACCGCACTTCCTGTTCAATACCCTGGCGCTGATCGGCCAGCTGATCGAAACCGACCCGCCGCAGGCCGCCAAGGTGCACATGCACCTGATCGACTATCTGCGCGCCACTCTACCGCAGATGCGGTCGAGCGGCGGCGGCACCCTGGGCCGCCAGGTCG
>CBFGOU010000590.1:0-3628 GCA_965650445.1 uncultured Oxalobacteraceae bacterium
GATGTTTTCGACGCAATCGCTGGCCGAACTGACCAAGGCGATCGCCAAGTCTTTGCTGGTCGGCGGCGTCGCCTACTGGGTGATTTCGGCCAATGTGGCATCGATCATGGCATTGATGGCCGAGCCGGTGCGCACGGCGTTGCCGCATACGGTGCGGCTGGTGGCCAACTGTTGCGTGTTGATTATCGCTTCGCTGTTGTTGGTGGCGGCGATCGATGTGCCTTACCAACTGTGGAGTTATTACCACAAACTGCGCATGTCGCGCGAGGACCTGCGGCAGGAACACAAGGAAAGCGAAGGCGATCCGCACATCAAGGCCAAGATCCGCCGTCAACAGCAGCAGATGGCGCGGCAGCGCATGATGGCCGAAGTCGCTCATGCCGATATCATCGTCACCAATCCGACCCACTTTGCGGTGGCGCTTAAATACCGCGATAAGGAAATGCGCGCGCCGCGCGTGGTGGCCAAGGGCGCCGACCTGGTGGCGCAGCGCATTCGCGCCATTGGTGAAGAAAACAAGGTGCCGGTCCTGGAGGCGCCGCCGCTGACGCGGGCACTGTACCGGCACACCAATCTGGGTGATGAGATCCCTGCTGCACTTTATACCGCCGTGGCTGAAGTGCTGGCCTGGGTCTATCAGTTGCAGCGCTGGCGCAGCGAAGGCGGCGTTGCACCGCGAGCGCCGAACGACTTGCCGGTACCCGAATCACTTGATCCGTTAGGGAGTAAGGCATGAAGCCGTTGAATTCGCTGTTGCGTCTGCCGACGTTGTTGTTGGCCGGCAGCCAAATCAAGGGGATGGCCGGACCGTTGCTGGTCGTGATGATCCTCGGCATGATGATTCTGCCGCTGCCGCCGTTCCTTCTTGACCTGCTGTTTACCTTCAATATTGCACTTTCGGTGATGGTGCTGCTGGTCAGCATGTACACGATGAAGGCGCTGGATTTCGCCGCCTTCCCGGCGGTATTGCTGTTCTCAACGCTGATGCGGCTGTCGCTCAATGTCGCCTCCACCCGGGTCGTGCTGCTGAACGGCCACTCGGGGCCGGATGCGGCCGGCAAGGTGATCGAAGCGTTCGGGCACTTCCTGGTGGGCGGCAATTTTGCGGTCGGCATTGTGGTTTTCATCATTCTGGTGGTGATCAATTTCATGGTCATCACCAAAGGCGCCGGCCGCATCGCTGAAGTCGGTGCGCGCTTTACGCTGGATGCGATGCCGGGCAAGCAGATGGCGATCGATGCCGACCTGAACGCCGGATTGATCGGTGAAGATGTGGCGCGCAAGCGGCGCGCAGAAGTGGCGCAGGAAGCCGATTTTTACGGTTCGATGGACGGTGCCAGCAAATTTGTCCGGGGCGACGCTGTGGCCGGTTTGCTGATCATGGTGGTAAACGTCGTCGGCGGACTGATCGTCGGCGTCGCCCAGCACAACTTGGATCTGGCGGCGGCGGCCAAGTCGTACACGCTGCTGGCGATTGGTGACGGCCTGGTCGCGCAGATCCCAGCGCTGGTGATTTCGACCGCTGCCGGTGTGATCGTATCGCGCGTGACGACCGATGAAGACGTCGGGCAGCAATTGATGGGACAGTTGTTTTCCAACCCGCAGGTGCTGTTTCTGACTGCCGGCATCATCGGCCTGATGGGGCTGGTCCCTGGCATGCCGCATCTGGCGTTTCTGATTATCTCCGGCGGCATCGTATGGCTTGGACGGCGCGTAATGCAGCGTACCGCGCGCGCCGCCGATGCCGCCCAGGCGCCGCGACCCGTCGCTGCCGCTTCGGCGGAACCGGCGGAAGCGAACTGGGACGATGTTGCACTGGTCGATCCGCTCGGACTGGAAGTCGGCTATCGGCTGATTTCGCTAGTGGATCGGGCGCAGAACGGCGAACTGCTGGGACGCATCAAGAGTATTCGCAAGAAGTTTGCGCAGGATATCGGCTTTCTGGTGCCGGTAGTGCATATTCGCGATAACCTTGAACTGAAACCGAACACCTACGTGATTACCTTGAAAGGCGTCGAAATCGGCCACGGCGAGGCTTGGCCCGGTCAGTGGATGGCAATCAATCCGGGGCAGGTAAGTGCATCACTGCCGGGCACTCCGACCAAGGACCCGGCATTCGGCTTGCCGGCGATCTGGATTGACAGCAGCCTGCGCGAGCAGGCGCAGATTTACGGGTATACGGTGGTCGATGCGAGTACCGTGGTGGCGACCCACTTGAATCATCTGATTCATGCACATGCGGCCGAGTTGCTGGGACGTCAGGAAGTGCAGCAATTACTCGACCGCATCGGCAAGGAATCACCGAAGCTGACCGAAGACTTGGTGCCGAAGGTGCTGTCGCTGACCATCGTGCAGAAAGTGCTGCAAAACCTGCTCGACGAAAGTGTGCCGATCCGCGACATGCGCACCATTCTCGACGTGCTGGCCGAGAATGGGGCTACCGTTACGGATGCCAATGAGCTGACCGCATTGGCGCGGCTGGCACTGGGTCGCGCGATTACGCAACAACTGTTCCCCGGCAATAGCGAATTGCAAGTTATCGGCCTCGATGGTTCGCTCGAGCGTGTACTGTTGCAGGCGCTCACCAACGGCAGCGGCCTGGAGCCGGGATTGGCCGACAATCTGCTGTTGCAGACGCAAACGGCAATCGCCCGCCAGGAACAGTTGGGGCTGGCGCCGACACTAGTTGTACAGCATCCGCTGCGCGCCTTGCTGGCGCGCTTTTTACGCCGCAGCCTGCCGCAGTTGCAGGTGGTTTCGCACGCTGAAATACCCGATACTCGCACCATCAAAGTAACGGCCACTATTGGAGGTAAAGGTTGAATACCAGCACCAGTGTCAATGCCAGTGCCAGCAAGATCGTCGCACCATCCAGCCGTGAGGCATTACGCCTGATACGCGAACAACTGGGGCCGGACGCAATTATTCTGTCGAACCGCGTGACGGATGCCGGTGTTGAAATTGTCGCGATCGCGGAAGACGCGGCGGCACAAATATCGGCCTCTGCCGCGCCGGTCGCGGCGCCGCTGATGCCCATGCCCATTCCAGCGCCGGCGGCAAGCGCGGCCTACCAAGCCGCCGCCATCATGCACCACACGGCGCCGCCGTTGGCAGCGCCGCCGCCAACCGTCCACACCGACAGCGTACTGAGCGAAATCCATTCGATGCGCGGCATGATCGAAGAGCAGTTGGCCGGACTGGTATGGAGCGAGAAGCAAAAACGCGATCCGGTTCGAGGTCACTTGTTGCGGACCTTGCTGGGCGCCGGTTTCAGCGCACGACTGGCGAAAGCCATGCTGGACCATTTGCCGATCGGCGGGAGTTATGCATCCGGCATGGCATGGGTCAAATCCGAGCTGACGCGCAATCTGCCGGTGCTGGAAAACGAGAATGCGCTGATGGACGGCGGTGGCGTTTATGCGTTGACCGGGCCAACCGGCGTCGGCAAGACGACCACCACTGCCAAGCTGGCGGCCCGTTGCGTGATGCACTTCGGACCGGAAAAGCTGGCGCTGCTGACCACCGACAGCTACCGGATCGGTGCCTACGAACAATTGCGCATCTACGGCCAGATTCTGGGCGTGTCGGTGCATGCGGTCAGAGATGCTGCCGACTTGCGGTTGGTGCT
>CBFGOU010000591.1:0-3627 GCA_965650445.1 uncultured Oxalobacteraceae bacterium
GCGCAGCGCAATCCAGGTCAGCAGCGCCAGCAGGCTGTTGGTTACCAGCAGCATGAACATATAGTTCTGAATCGACGTGTTGATGTCGTCGAGGATGTGTACGGTGACTTTCTTGCGGCTGAGCGATGGCCCGGTCAGCTTGACCAGCTTGCGCTTGAAGGTGTCGCCCGCCAGCAGGAGGAAAAACACCAGGAACACCACCATGGTGGCCTGGCTGGCAAAGCTCATCAAACCCATCGATCCCGCCAAAACCCAGTCCATCACCCGGAAGCTGCCGCCCCCGCCCGCTGCTGGCGCCGGCGGCGGCTTCCTGAGTTTGCGCGGGTTCACGCCGACCGCCGCCGTGGTCGCCTGTTCGATCTGGGTCGCTGCCGCCTGCACCTGGGCAATTGTGCTGGGCGAGCCGTCGTCGGTATTGGTCAGCAGGCGCGTGACCTTGGCGGTAATGCGCGGCAGATCGTCAATAATATTGAAGAACTGGTCTTGCACGCGGTTCAGCACTCCCCCCATCAGCAGCAGGATGGCCGCCGTCACCAGCGTGGCGCCGATGGCGCGCTTGATGCGTAGGCGTTCGAGCCACATTACCAGCGGATTGAGGGTATAGGCAATGAATATGCCGAGCAACAGCGGCACCACGAATTTTTGCGCCCATTGCAGCGCCCACACAAAGGTAATCGTCGCGATGATGCCCAAGGCCAGCCCGCGCGCATTGACGTGGATGGGAAGGCGCAGGCCGGGGTTGCTGGGCTGGGCCAGCGGATCGGACGGGTCGGGCGGTGGGGCAAGCGCGGGAATGCCCGCGGCCTCGACCGGGAGAGGGGTGGCGTCCGTGGCGGGACCGGGTTCGGCAAGCTGCATGATGACTTCTCTGCTGTAGTTTTTATCGTCTTTCCATTCCTCTGACTGCGCGTTCCTTGTGCGGCGGTGGCCGGCCGCTCGCTCACCATAGCACTAGCCCTGGCAGCGTGGCGCATACGAAAAGGCCGGCCTCGCGGGCCGGCCTGAACGCTGTGCGCGGCCGGCTTACTTCACGCGAACGTCGTTCTTAACCGAAGTCACACCTTTGACGCCGCGGGCGATGGTGGCCGCCTTCTGTGCATCGGCTGGATCGGCCACGAAGCCCGACAACTGCACGTCGCCCTTGAAGGTTTCGACATTGATTTCGGTGGCTTTCACGGTGGGGTCGGCAGCCAGCGACGCCTTGACCTTGGCGGTGATGACGGTGTCGTCGATGTATTCGCCCGTGCCTTCGCGGGTCGAGGTCGATGCGCAGCCAGCCATGGTGGCAACCAGGGAAGCGGCAAACAGCATGGTCGAGAGACGTTGTGCGATTTTCATGGTGGACTCCTGTTAGTTGAATAGACGATGCTCAAGCTGAGCAAAAACAGCGCGGCGAACCGCCTGTGGTACTGCTGGGGACCTACGAACTGCTTCTTCACTGAAGCCTTTTAACCAGGCCTGCGGGCGGGGCTCATTTGGCGTACTGCGACTTGGCCATGGCCACGCAATTGTCTTTGGCACTGCCGGCAAAGGCATCGCACTTTTCCCTGGCGACCTTGTATTCCGCATCGCGTTTATCGTTGCGCGCATCGTTGCGCGCCTCGATGGCTTTCTTGTCGGCTTTGGCGTCGGCCTGCGTCGCCACCAGCGTGGCCTTGGCCTGCGACAGGCAAACGTCCTTGTCGTTGCCGGTCAAGGCATCGCACTTGACCTTGTCGCGCGCATACACCGCGTCGGCAATCTTCAAGCGCGCCTGCGTGTAGGCCTTGAGCGTGTTGCGGTAATACGCTTCGGCTTCCTGTTCGGTGCGGATGCGCGCCGCTGTCGCTTCCGCCACACAGACATCCTTGGGGTTGCCCGCGATGGCGTCGCAGCGCGCACGCGCCGCCTTGTAGGTCAGCGCGGCCTGGTCCTTGGCCTGCACATAAGCGGCCTTGGCCTCGGAACTGGGCGGCGCGGCCTGGACCGTGCCACCCAGCAGCGCCCCGGCCGACAGCAAAGCGAGGGCGAATGAGTATGTGCTGAACTTCATGATCGTGGTCTCCTGGCTGGTGCGCGACGCGGCGCCGATCTTGCCGCATGACATGCAATCGCTGCGTCAATATTGACGTTGTACGGCAATTGCCGGGTTGCTTCTGTTCGCTGCCGAACAGTGCACGGGCATTTTCGCCAATCGGCGACAGCACGCTTGACAAACCGCAGCGGCTCGCGTGCGTCACCGCACAGACCGCCGTGTAGCGGGTGATTAACCTGACAGCACTCATTTGCTAAGGAGAACAGCATGAACACCAGTCGCACCCTCGCTTCACTTGTTGTCGCCAGCGCCGCACTGTTGAGCGGTTGCGCCAGCAATTCCTCGCAACCGTATGACAGCGGCTCCAGCACCGGCTACAACAGCTCGGCCAACATGGGTTACGGCACCATCGATTCGATCCAGGTCACGCGCGCCAGCGGCCAGACCAGCGGGGCCGGCGCGGTCATCGGCGGCCTGGTCGGCGCGGTGGCCGGCAACCAGATCGGCAGCGGCACCGGACGCACGGCGGCAACCGTCGCCGGCGCCGTAGGCGGCGCTGCCATCGGCAACAGTGTCGAATCGAAACGCAATCAGAATGGCCAGGAGATGTATCAGATCAGCGTGCGCATGGACAACGGCGACTACCGCAACGTCGTTCAGGACAGCGTGTACGACCTGCGCGTGGGTAACCGCGTGCGCATCGTGGACGGCCGCGTGTACCGCTATTGATGGCGCCTGCCCGGTACCGGAAAGTGAACGTGCTGCGCAGCCCCCGCCATACCGACAAACTACATCACGAAGGAGCTTGCCATGGGAACCATCCTGCTCATCATCCTGGTCCTCGCCCTGATCGGTGTTCTGCCGACCTGGAACCACAGCCGCAACTGGGGCTACGGCCCGGTCGGCATCACCGGCCTGCTCGTCGTGGTGCTGATCGTGCTGCTGCTGACCGGGCGCCTGTGAGGCTCGCCACACGCTTACGCAGCGGCTCCCCGGCGCATTTGCACGTGGCAAGTGGTAAGTGGCAAGTGCGCCGGTTTCATTTTAACGATGACTTACCGGGAGAATAGCCATGCCCTCAATGACCACCCTGCTTGGCCGCGCCGCCATTGGCGCCCTGCTGCTGTCGCTCGGCGGCGTTCACGCGCAAACGGCCGAGACCGCCAAGCCGGTCGTTCAAGAATCTACCGATAGCAACGTGCCTCCGGCCACGGCGCGCAAACAGGCCGCTGAAATCGCCCGCGGCGAGCCGGCCCGCTGGTCGCACGAAGACTTCACCATGGGGGCACGCCTCAAGACCATGCGCAAGGAAATCGCCGCCGCCTTGCAGGAATCCCAGGGCGCCTGCCGCAACGGCCCAAGCGAACTACGCGCGGCCTGCCTCAAGCAGGCGCGCGATACGTATCAGCAGGACATGGCAGGCGTGCGCGGACAGCTGACCGCGAGCCAGTAAGGCGTCAGGCGCGCTTCTTGCCGCTTTGCGCGGCGGTGCGCTGCGGCGGCAATTCATGCACAACCACGGCCGTGCTTTCCGACACCAGGCGCAGCCACCCGGCATGGCGCAGTGCGCGCATGGCGTCGCGGTAGCCCTGGTCCCAGCGCCATTCGATCGA
>CBFGOU010000592.1:0-3623 GCA_965650445.1 uncultured Oxalobacteraceae bacterium
CGAGCAAAGCCGTGGTCGACGAAAAGCTGGTGGGCAAGGTCTTCGTCACAGGCCTGGGTCTGCCGTCCGAAATGGCCGGCCACGTCAAGAGCGGCGCGGTGCGCGAATTCGCGATCTGGAATCCGATCGACCTGGGCTATGCGGCCACCTACGCCGCCAGCGAATTCGTCAAGGGTAAAGCGACGCCGGCCAGCGTGGCCGTGGGCCGCATGGGCAAGATCGATATCGACGCCAATGGCGAAGCCGCGCTGGCGCCGCCATTCACCTACAACAAAGATAACGTCGACAAGTTCGCCAAGATCTTTTGATGCAGCCGGCGCGGTTGCGGCGCGTCATGGCACGCGCCGGCCGCCGCCGTTCGTGTTTTCCAAATGATTGTGAAGCCTTATGCCAGTATTACCAGTTAGCAGCGCGCCCGCCGGAGCGCCGGCTGCCTCTTCCGCTCCGCCGGTATTACAGCTGACCGGCATCTGCAAGCGCTTTAGCGGCGTGATTGCATTAAATGAAGTCGGCCTGACGATTCGCCCGGGCGAAGTCATGGCGCTGATCGGCGAAAACGGCGCCGGTAAATCCACCCTGGTCAAAACCCTGACCGGGATTTACCAGCCCGACGCCGGCACCATTCACCTGGGCGGCCAGCCGGTGCGTTTCGGCAGCGCCCAGGAAGCCATGCTTGCAGGGATCACCGCGGTGCACCAGGAAACCGTGATGTTCGATGAACTCACCGTGGCCGAGAATATTTATGTGGGCCGCCAGCCGACCACCGGTTTCCTGAAACGGATCGACTGGGCGAAGATCGAATCGGCCGCGCAAAAGCTGTTCGAACGGCTGGAAGTGTCGCTGCCGGTACGCGCCCGCGTCAAGGATTTGAGCGTGGCCCAGCGCCACTTCGTGGAAATCGCCCGCGCCCTGTCGCAGGATGCGCGCGTGGTGATCATGGACGAGCCGACCGCGGCGCTGTCGCAGCGCGAAATCCATGAGCTGTACCGCATCATCGACCAACTGAAGCAAGCCGGCACCGCCGTCATCTTCATTTCGCATAAATTCGACGAGATTTACGAAGTCGCCGACCGCTACACCGTGCTGCGCGACGGCCATTTCGTCGCCGATGGGGCGCTGGCCGATATCAGCGAGCCGGAACTGGTCGCGCTGATGGTGGGCCGCACGATTCACCAGACCTTCCCGAAAGCCGACGTGACGCCGGGCGATACGCTGCTGGAAATCGAGGGGTTCTGCCATCCGACCGAATTCGACCAGGTCAGCTTCAAACTCAGACAGGGCGAGATCCTGGGCTTTTACGGCCTGGTCGGCGCGGGGCGCTCGGAAGTCATGCAGGCGCTGTTCGGCCTGTCCCAAGGCGTGCGCGGCACCGTGAAAATCGGCGGCAAGGCCGTTCACATCACCTGCCCGGCCGATGCGGTGGCCCACGGTATCGCCTATGTGCCGGAAGACCGCCAGCACCAGGGCGCGCATCTGTCGATGCCGATCATGCATAACATCACCCTGCCGATTTTGAAGAAGGTCGGCTTTTTCCTGCGCGGCCAACGCGCCCGGGAAACCGCGATCGCCCGCCATTTCGGCGAGCAGCTCGAACTCAAGGCGCGCCACCTGATGCAGAACGTGTCCGAACTGTCGGGCGGCAATCAGCAAAAGGTCGTGCTGGGAAAATGGCTGGCCACCGATCCGAAAGTGATCATTCTCGACGAACCGACCAAGGGCATCGATATCGGCTCGAAAGCCGCCGTGCACCGCTTTATCAGCGAACTGGTCACGCGCGGGCTGTCGGTGATTCTGGTGTCGTCCGAATTGCCGGAAGTATTGGGCATGGCCGACCGCGTCATCGTCATGCACCAGGGCCACATCACCAAGGAGTTTTCGCGCGCCCAGGCCACGCCTGAACGCGTGGTCGCCGCCGCATCGGGCAGCGAGTTATCGACAGAGGAAGCAGCATGAGTATGTTTAAACAACGCGAAGCGCTGCTGGCGGTGCTGATTGCCGCGCTGATCGGGCTGGTCGGCCTGCGCGCGCCGGTATTTGTCAGCGCGGCCAGCCTGGGCAATCTGCTCACCGACAGCACCCTGCTGATCATGCTGGCGCTGACCCAGATGTTTGTGATTATCACGCGCGGCATCGATCTGTCGGTGGCGTCGAACCTGGCGCTGTCGGGCATGGTGGCGGCCTTGCTGGGCGCCAGATATCCCGGCCTGCCGCTGGTATTGATCGTCCTGGCGGCAGTGGCCACCGGCCTGCTGCTCGGCCTGGTCAACGGCTGGCTGATCGGCTATCTGCAATTGCCGCCGATCGTAGTCACCCTGGGCGCCATGAGCGTCTATCGCGGCCTGGTCTTCGTGATGTCGAACGGCGCCTGGGTATCGTCGCACCAGATGCCGGCCGACTTTATCGCCTTTCCGCTCGAACGCCTGTTGGGTGTGACCCACCTCGTGTGGATCGCCGCCGCGGTGATTCTGGTGATGTGGTTTATCGCCCGCCATTCGCGTTTCGGACGCGACCTGTATGCCATCGGTAACGAGCCGCATTCGGCGCGCTATATCGGCATTGCCTCGGCCCAGCGCCTGATGTGGACCTACGGCCTGTCGGGCATGATGGCCGGCTTGTGCGGTTATCTGTGGGTGGCGCGCTATGCGGTCGCCTATACCGAAATCGCCTACGGTTTCGAATTTACGGTGATCGCCGCCTGCGTCATCGGCGGCATCAATATCGCCGGCGGTGTCGGCACCGTCGGCGGCGCGGTACTCGGTTCGCTGTTCCTGGCGGTGATCAATAACGCCCTGCCGGTGGTGAAGGTATCGCCATTCTGGCAAAGTGCGCTGACCGGCATCGTCATCCTGACGGCCGTCCTGATCAACGCCCGCGGCAGCAAAAACAATAGCCGGCAAATCCTGCCGCTGCACCTGATTAACCCGTCCGCCACCCGGAGCGCAGCTTGAATACCACCACGATGCTGGCGAGCGCGAAATCGACCTCGCGCTACACCATTCTCGACCGCCAGCCAACCCGGCTGAAACACCTGCTGGGCCGCTGGGAAACCCTGCTGGCGCTGCTGCTGCTGGTGGCGTTTGTCGCCAACAGCCTGATCCTGCCCAATTTCTTCGACCTGCATAATCTGTTCGACGGCACCTTCAATTTCAGCGAAAAAGCCCTGATCGCATTGCCGATGGCATTGCTGATCATTTGCCGGGAAATCGACATTTCGGTGGCCGGTATCCTGGCGCTGAGTTCCGTCGCCATGGGCCTGGCGCATACGCACGGCGTGCCGCCGGCCGGCCTGTTTTTCGTGGCGATCGCCACCGGGGTGCTATGCGGTTCGCTCAACGGCATTCTGGTGACGCGCTTCGCGCTGCCATCGATTGTCGTCACCATCGGCACCGTGTCGCTGTTTCGCGGCCTGTCGTCGGTGGTTCTGGGCGACAAGGCTTTTACCGGCTATCCGGAACTGATGGTGGACTGGGGCCAGGGGTATTACTTCGACCTGATTCCCAAGCAGTTCGTCGTGCTGCTGGTGTTTGCCGCCCTGTTCGCGGTGGTGCTGCACATGACCACCTGGGGGCGGCGCATCTACGCGATCGGCAATAACCCGACCGCCGCGCGCTTTTCCGGCATCA
>CBFGOU010000593.1:0-3621 GCA_965650445.1 uncultured Oxalobacteraceae bacterium
CTGGCTGTCGCTGATGTCGTTCGGCTGGCTGCTGCGCAAGTGGCGCGCCGCGCCGCCCGCGTCCCTGCTCGACAATACCCCGTTGGTCGGCCTGCTGCACCGCATGCTCGACCTGCCGCGCCTGGACGCGGCCCTGTCGGACGGCCTGCTGCACGCACTGGCGGTCACCGCGTCCTCGTACACCGCCGGCAACCACATCACCTTTTACCAGACCCCGGCCGAGATCGCCCCGTGGGTGCGCATGCAGCGCATCGCCCTGCAGGACCAGATCGGGGTCGAGCATCTGCTGGCTTCGTCGGCCATTCCATTCATTTTTCCGGCCGTGCCGCTGTACATGAGCGGGCGGCGCGAATACTGCGGCGACGGCTCGATGCGCCAGCTGGCGCCGATCTCGCCGGCGATCCACCTGGGCGCCTCCAAGGTGCTGGTGGTGGGCGCCGGCCGCCTGACCGAGCCGCCGCGCGACAGCGCCGGCCAGGCCCGCTATCCCAGCCTGGCCCAGATCGCCGGCCATGCCATGTCCTCGATCTTCCTGGACAGCCTGGCGGTCGATATCGAACGCCTGAACCGCATCAACCTGACCCTGTCGCTGCTGCCGCCCGAACACCGCGACAAGACCCCGCTCAAACCGGTCGACCTGCTGGTGATCGCGCCGTCCGAACGGATCGACGCGATCGCCGCGCGCCACACGCGCAGCCTGCCGGCGCCGATCCGCACGCTGCTGTCGGGGATCGGCGCGACCGAGGCGCGCGGTTCGGCGCTGGCCTCCTACCTGCTGTTTGAATCGAGCTTCACGTGCGAGCTGATCGCGCTCGGCCAGCGCGACACCCAGGCGCGCAGGAACGACGTGCTAACCTTTTTCGGCGATTGAGGGCAGCGGCCATGCAAGCACTGGTAGTGGACGACGATATCGTATCGCGCATGGCGCTCAGCGATCTGCTGGGCAGCTATGAAGTCTTCGACCTGGTCGAGGCGGCCGACGGCCAGGAGGCCTGGGCGCTGCTGGAAGCGGGGCTGCGCCCGGTCATCGTATTTTGCGACGTGCGCATGCCGCGCATGTCCGGCATCGACCTGCTGCAGCGCATGAAGGACCAGCTGGCGCTGGCCGACGTGCCGTTCGCGCTGGTGTCCTCGGCCTCCGACCGCGACACCGTGCTGCAGGCGGTGCGCCTGGGCGCGGTCGGCTACATTCTCAAGCCCTTGCATGCGGCCGAGGCGCGCGCCCACATCGACAAGATCTTCAGCATCACCATCGACAGGCTGGTGGAAAATCCGCTGGCCACCATACGCCGCCTGAACATCGGCATCGACCGCCTGGCCGCCTATCTGAACGCCTTCGGCACGCAGCTGGGCGGCGCCGCGACCGAGATCGCCGGCCTGCTGGCGTCCGGCCTCGATGCCGACGCGCGCGCGCGCATCGACGTGGTGCATACCGGCTGCATGACCTTGGGGCTGTGGCGCGTGGCCGCGCGCATCGACGCGCTGCGCCGGGCCCCGCTGCAGGCCGGGCGCGTGAGCGGCGCCATCGAGCTGGCCAGCGACGCCGTGCAGCGCCAGAGCCGCCGCGTGCGCGCCGTGGCGGAACCCCCGGGAGCGGTGAGCTGACGTGAACCGCGCCCGCATCGCCATCGTCCGCCTGATCTTGCTGCTGCTGTGCTGCCTTCCGGCCGCGCAGGGCCTGGCCGCGCCCGCGCGCACGCTGCGCTTCGAGCAGCTCAGCGTGGAGCAGGGCCTGGCCCAGGAATCGGTGCTGGCGGTGGCGCAGGACAGCGACGGCTTCATGTGGTTCGGCAGCCAGGCCGGCCTGTCGCGCTTCGACGGCCACCGCGTCATCACCTACCGCAACGCCGTCAACGATGCGCGCAGCCTGGTCAACAACTGGGTGCGGGTGCTGCACATAGACCGCCTGGGGCGCCTGTGGATCGGCACCGACGGCGGCCTGGACCGCTTCGATCCGGTCACCCAGTCCTTCATTCACTACGCGCCGCGCGAACAGGCGCGGCGCGGCAATGGCAACCGCCACGTGCGCGCGATCGCCGCCGACGGCATGGACGGCCTGTGGCTGGCCACCGGCGACGGCCTGCAGCATGTCGACATGAACACCGGCTACTTCAGGGTGTGGCAGCATGTGCCGGGCGATCCGGCCAGCCTGGCCGACGACCAGGTCACCGCGCTGGCGGTCGATGGCAGCGGCTGCGTCTGGGTCGGCACCGCCTCGGGCCTGGACAGCCTGTCGCCGGGCGCGGCCGGCTTCGCCCACCATGGCGCCAGCGACGCCGACAGCCGCTACAAGGCCGTGCAGGCGCTGATGGTCGACAGCGAGCAGACCCTGTGGATCGGCACCCTGGGCGGCCTGGAAACCTGGAAGGCCGGCAGCCTGGCCGACCAGCGCCGCCGCCTCGGCGCGGCCGAAGGCTTGCGCACGGCCGCCATCACGGTGCTGTACCAGGACCAGGAAGCCAACGTCTGGGTCGGCAGCCAGGCCGATGGCCTGTACCGCTGGCAGCCGCAGACGCGCCGCTTCGCCAACTACCGCCATGTGGCGGGCGACAATCACAGCGTGGCCGACAACCAGATCTCGGCACTGTACCGCGACCGCGTCGGCACCTTCTGGGTCGGCACCTGGTACGCCGGCGTGAGCCGGGTTGATCTCAACAGCGGCGGCTTCGCCCGCATCGTGCACGCGGCCGACCAGGACAGCAGCCTGTCGGACAACAAGGTGCGCGCCATCGCCGAAGACGCCCAGGGCAATCTGTGGCTGGGCGCGAACAATGGCCTGAACCACGTCGATCCCGCCACCGGCATGGCCACGCTGTACGGCCCGGCGGCGGGTGCCGCCGGCGGCCTGGCCGGCCTGCCGGCCAGCGCCATCGGGCGCGACCGCTTCGGCATGCTGTGGATCGGCAGCCACGCCGGCGTGACCCGTTTCGACACCCAGCGCAAGCGCTTCGAGGCCAAGGTGTTCGCCGGCGGCGAGCCGGACGCCAACAATATCCGCGGCATCCTGTCCGACAGCGCCGGCCTGCTGTGGATCGCCTCGCGCGGCGGCCTGCACCGGCTCGATCCGGGCAGCGGCGCGACCGTCACCTACCGCCACGACCCGGCCGACAGCGCCAGCCTGGCCGACAACGTGGTGCGTCCGCTGCTGGAGGACCGCCTGGGCCAGCTATGGGTCGGCACGTTCGACGGACTCGATCTGTTCGACCGCCGCACCGGCAAGTTCCGCCACTTCCGCCACGACCCGGCCGATCCCATGAGCCTGTCGCACGACGAGGTGCACTACCTGCTGGAAGACCGCAACGGCACACTGTGGATCGGCACCGCGGGCGGCCTGAACCGCATGCAGTTCGACGGCAGCGGCATGGCGCGCTTCGTGCGCTACACGGTGCGCGACGGCCTGGCCGACGACGCCGTGGCGGCGATGCTGGAAGACGCCGACGGCAACCTCTGGGTCAGCACCAATACCGGCATCTCGCGCCTGGAGCCGCGCACCGGCCGCTGGCGCAATTACAGCGCCGGCGACGGCACCATCGAAGGCGCCTACTTCGACGGCTCGGCCCTGCGCGCCGCCGACGGCACCCTGTATTTCGGCGGCTTCAACGGCGTGACCGCCTTCAATCC
>CBFGOU010000594.1:0-3610 GCA_965650445.1 uncultured Oxalobacteraceae bacterium
TGCGCGTTAGGTTCCAGGCAACGGCGCTGTCGCGCCGGGCGCCGCGCAGCGAATCATCGGGAGTCCATGGCATCGAGAGAATGAAGTTCGCCCGATGGAGCACGACCGAGTCGGCCACGATGTAGTCGCCCCAGCCGCGCTCTGCCCCCGACACGCGCTTCTTGGCGCCTGGCGGTGGCCATCAATCAGCTGATCATCGCCGACGTCGGCGACGGCATCCTGGTGGTCGGGCGCGACGGCGAGGTATTCACCGGCAATCCGGCGGCCCAGTACATGCTCGGCCTGTCCGAAGGGGCGCTGCATTTCCGTCTGGCCGACGTGGCCGCGCTGGAACCGATCGCGCAGGCCTTCCAGGCCTGGCTGGCGCAGGATGGCGCCGGGGCCAAGGGCGGCGCGGCGTTTGTCACCGTCAAGCCCTATCAGGACAGCGGCCAGACCGCGGCCTGGAGCGGACGGCGCGAGCTGGCCGCGCACCTGAAACTGCGCTTTGCCAACGTCGACATGGCCGACCAGCAGGCCGGCCGCTGCGTGATTTTCATGCAGGACGTGACGGCCATCGAAAACCAGGCCCAGCAGCTCAAGCTGGCCTCGATGGGACGCCTGACCGCCAGCATCGCCCACGAAGTGCGCAATCCGCTGTCGGCCATCGGCCATGCCACCGCGCTGCTGGCCGAGGATCTCAGCGCGCCGACCCACGCGCGCCTGCTGAAAATCGTCAGCGACAATGTGGGCCGGGTCAACCGCATGGTCGAAGATATTTTGCAACTGTCACGCAAGGTGCAGCCGAATGGCGATCCGTTGTATTTAGGCCAGTTGCTGACCGAGCTCAAAGCGGAATTTCAGGAAACCCACGCACTGGCCGATGGTATAGTGTCACTGGGTAACACGGGGACGGCGCCGGTGCGTTTCGATGCCTTGCACCTGCGCGAAGTGCTGGTCAATCTGCTCACCAATGCGATCCGCTACGCCAGCGGCATGGAAGGCAGCATCCGCATGTACGTGGTCACCGATGCGGCCGGACGCATGGAGCTGCACGTGCAGGACGACGGCCCCGGCATTACTCCGGAAATTCGCGCCCACCTGTTCGAGCCGTTTTACACGACCTCGAGCAAGGGAACCGGCCTGGGCCTGTACCTGGCGCGCGAACTGTGTCTGAACAATGACGCGATGCTGGACTACGAATACCGCTTCGATGCCGGCGGCTTCGGCCAGGCCAAGGCGAGCGGGAGGTTCGTGATCACCTTCGCCCAGCCGCTGGCGGTGACGGCGTAGCAGGAAATACAAGTAACGGTTCAGTAAGAGGAAAGGCTGTGCAATGACATCACCCCGGGTTCTGGTCGTCGACGATGAAGCCGACCTGCGCGAACTGCTCGAAATCACCCTGGTCCGCATGGGGCTCGATGTCGACAGCGCCGAAACCCTGGGCCAGGCCCGCGCCTTCCTCGCCAGCACCGACTACGGCCTGGTGCTGACCGACATGCGCCTGCCCGACGGCCTCGGGCTGGAACTGGTGCGCGAAGTCAGCAGCAACGGCAAAGCCACCCCGATCGCCGTGATCACCGCCTACGGCAGCGCCGACAATGCGGTCGTGGCGCTCAAGGCCGGCGCCTTCGATTACGTCTCCAAGCCGGTGGTGCTGGACCAGCTGCGCATCATGGTGCAATCGGCCCTGCGCCTGTCCGCCCCCGCCGTCGAGCAGGGCCCGGCGGGCGGCTCCAACGGTACCCGCCTGATCGGCGCCTCGGCCTCGATGCAATCGCTGCGCGCGCAGATCGGGCGGCTGGCGCGCTCGATGGCGCCGATCGCTATCAACGGCGAATCCGGCTCCGGCAAGGAACTGGCCGCACGCGAGATCCACGCGCAAAGTTCGCGCGCCGCCAGGCCTTTTATCGCCGTCAACTGCGGCGCCATTCCCGAAGCGCTGATGGAGGCGGAATTCTTCGGCTACCGCAAGGGCGCGTTCACCGGCGCGGCCGAGGAGCGCGACGGCTTCTTCCAGGCCGCCAACGGCGGCACCCTGATGCTCGACGAAGTGGCCGACCTGCCGCTGGCCATGCAGGTCAAGCTGCTGCGCGCGATCCAGGAACGGCGGGTGCGCAAGATCGGCGCCACCGCCGAGGAAGCGGTCGACGTGCGCATCATCAGCGCCACCCATAAGAACCTGGCGCAATGCGTCGAGAGCGGCCAGTTCCGCCAGGACCTGTTTTACCGCCTGAACGTGATCGAACTGTCGGTGCCGCCGCTGCGCGAGCGCCTCGACGATCTCGACATCCTGACCCAGGGCATCCTGGCGCGCCTGGCCGGACCGGGGCAGGGCGCCGCGCTGGGGCCGGGCGTGCTCGATGCGCTGCGCGCGTATTCCTTCCCCGGCAATGTGCGCGAACTGGAAAACGTGCTCGAACGCGCGCTGGCCTTCGCCGACAATGGCGTGATCCAGGTTGCCGACCTGTCGCTCAAGGGCGCGCGCCTGGCCGAAGCGCCGGCCGAGACGGCGGCGGCACCGGCGCCGGCACCGGTTGCCGTTCCCGCGCCGGTGACCGAGAGCGCGCCCGCCGCCACGGCAGCGGCAGCGTCGACGGCCAGCGAGGCCTTGCCCAACAGCCTGCCCGACTACCTCGAACAGATCGAGCGCGACATCATCCTGCGCGCGCTGGCGCAGACCCAGTTCAACCGCACCCAGGCCGCCCAACTGCTGGGCATCAGCTTCCGCCAGCTGCGTTACCAGATGCAGAAGCTGGACATTCACGCGCCGGAACCTTAAACTCTCGCCCCCGCCCGGCGTCGCCGGCAAACTGGATTGCGTGTTTCTTTCCGTTCAAATATGGAATGCATTCCTATCTGTCGAGCAACAAACGAGTTGTGCCGGTGCTTGCCAAGTTAGTGGTCACTAACTCGCCGCCGGTCTCGAAAATGTCAAGGCCCGCGCCGAAAATAAAGTGGGAATTTTGATATTGCGCACGGTTGGGGGAGCTACTACAATTAGTTCACTAAATTTGATCAGGCACTACATGTAGTGGTACAGACGAATTTCAACCCAATATGCGCGATCTCGGCACCTTCCCAGTACATTGCCCCAGAGATAGCGCCAGTTACCCAACGATGAGGACTTTTCCGGCAAGCAGCGCTTGTTGGAGGTCATCGTTTTTGCTTTTTTAGTGTGAGGCGAACGACCCAGGCGGGCCGTTCCATTGACAAAAAACCGGCGGCAGCACGCTGTCAGCCGTTCCAGGAGGATTCATGCAAACATCCCAAGACACTTCGAACCAACCCTTGCACGTTACGCCTGGAGCCGCCGCGCAGGCGACCGCCGCCGCCAGTACCGCATCGCTGACCGCCAATGGCGACTACCGCATCATCCGCCGCAACGGCGCCGTGGTCGCTTTCGAACCGAGCAAAATCCAGGTCGCGATGACCAAAGCCTTCCTCGCCGTGCACGGTGGCCAGAGCGCCGCGTCGGCGCGCGTGCGCGAGATCGTCGAACAGCTGACCAACAACGTGGTGGCCGCGCTGGTGCGCCGCCAGCCATCGGGCGGCACCTTCCACATCGAAGACGTGCAGGACCAGGTCGAACTGTCGCTGATGCGCTCGGGCGAGCATGACGTCGCGCGCG
>CBFGOU010000595.1:0-3608 GCA_965650445.1 uncultured Oxalobacteraceae bacterium
TCGGCATTTCTCGGGTCGTCATAGGCAATCGCGAGCGTGCGGTCATGCTCCAACCCTGGGACAATGGGATTGTTTTGTGGACCCTCCGCTATGGAGACGAGGTTCGTGAGGAGGACGAGTACTGGAAGTCCGTTGAAGACGGAAAGCCCGACGGAAAAATGTTGTCGATGGTCGAACAAATCATTGAAGACCGCACCGTCGCCTGGTCGGAGTCGATGGTGAGGGACCCCGTCCAATCCAAGCTGCTCAGCATTATTAAGGCCAAGCAATCTCCAAAGAAGGCAAAAGCCAAGAAGGACGATGATCAGGGTGAGGCGGAGGCGCCGAGTAATGTCATCGACCTAATGGCTGCACTTAAGAAGAGCCTGGAAGGTAAACCTGAGGGCAAGAAGCGCTCGAAGGGCTAACTTGCTTTTCGGTGCGTTGCTGGCGCGGCTTTCTTCGCAGCCTTGGCGCGAGACGAGGCCGGTTTCTTTGCCGAAGTCGTCTTCTTCTCGGCGGGCGCATTCTTCCCGACAGCGCTCAGGCGCAGCGCCTCCAGCAGATCGTTGGCCTTGGTCGGTTCCGGCCGCTTGAGCGGAACCATCTTGCGACCTTCGATCTTGGCCTTCACCAGATCTGCAAGGGCCTTCTCGTACCTGTCTTCGAAGCTGTCGGGCTTGAAGCTACCAGCTTTCGTCTTGAGGATGTGCTGCGCCAATTCCAGCATTTCCGGCTCGATTTTGTGTTTGCCAATTTCTTTAAACGCATCCTTTGCCGACCTGACCTCGTAGTCGAAATTCAGGGTCGTCGCGATCAGCCCCTTGCGGTGTGCCCTTATCAGCACTGGCCGGAGACGCCTAAACAGTACCGTGTGCGCGACGGCTGCAGCTCTCTGTTTACGCAGGGCCTCGCGGATGAGGACAAAGCTTTCCTGCGCAACGTCGTCTGCCGGCAGGAGGTAGTAAGGCTTGTCGAAATAGGATGGGTCGATTCTGCTGCAGGAAATGCAAGCATCGACGCCTAGAACTTTGTCACTGTTGGGCACCGCCGCCGCGATTTCCTCGGGCTCCAGTACCACATACGAGCCATCCTGGATCTCGTAGCCTTTGACCTGGTCCTCATGCTCGACGGGTTTGTCAGTCTTCTCATCGACATAGACGCGTTTCAGACGGTTGCCCGACTTTCGGTTGACTAGGTGGAGGGAGATGCGTTCCGAAGTGGACGCCGCCGTGTACATTCTGACAGGGCAGACGACTTCGGCGATCTTGATGACACCTGTCCAGACAGCACGAGCGGCCATTTCATCCTCCGTTTGTTCGTTCAGAACGAAATGGAAGGGTGGCCGTTCCCTAACCTGCCTCAATGGACAACGTGGGTGGCACGTCTGTTCTGGCCGCTACCGACCCCGAAGCGGCCGTTTGACGTCGCGCTTGTTCATCTGCTTAGCAGCCCTAAACCGACGGTGAAAAAGGGCTAGGGCGTTGCTCCTCAGAAGCCTTTCCAAATTTTGGTTCAGACCCGGAAAAAAGCTGCCAGCGCCATTGACCGTTTTCTCGTTCAAGCACGCCAGCCAACCGGTACGGTGGCCGCGTCTGCTCGCCCCCCAGTTCCGCCACCGAGAAACCCTCAGCGAAGAACCAGGCAGTCTCCCCTTCAACTCTGGTGTCGATCGTGTCCCAAGCCCAAGTATAGCGCGAGGGAAGCGCGTGGACGATGCCATAAGCTGCCCGATGGCATCCCGGCCGCGGGCTATTTCCCCGAGTTCAGAGCCTATGAGCAAGCCATTTTCGACAAACTCGTCCGCGAATGCGGTACTCCTCTCATACATAAGGCGTCCGATCCTCTGAATCGCCTCTTGGACCTTTCGTCTCTCATAGGACCTCCTCAACTGCTCGTTCGATTCTTACCCACCTACAGTTCCACCCTATTAATAGCCCCACCTGTTAAGGTGACGGAGCTTCTTCATGCATCCATCTGACATTTCGCGTGCGGTGGCTGCGGTCACGTCGACAGCTTCAGCGCTTGGCCTGACGGTCGTTGACGCGGTCGTTCTTCAGAACTCGAACAAGCTCACCGTGCGCCTCCTGCCCTGCGACGCCGTTGCGCGGATCGCGCCCTTGGCGCAGCAAGTGGCGCATTTTGAGGTGGAGCTTGCCCGCCAGCTCGCCGAGACCGGGAGCCCTGCAGTTGCTCTCGAGCCTCGAGTTGCACCGCTGGTCTATGAGCACGACGGGTTCGCCATCACGTTTTGGACCTACCACGCGTCAGTGATGCCAGACATCGCGCCAGCGGACTATGCGAACGCACTACGCCGCCTGCACATCGGCATGCGGATGATGGAGACGACGACGCCGCATTTCACCGACCGAGTTGCGGAAGCCGAGCGCCTCTTGTCGAACCCTTACCAGACACCTGAACTCCCCCACGTGGACCGGCAGTTTCTCAGCGGCATGCTTAAGAGCCTTAAATCGTCGATCCTCGATTGTGGCGCTGACGAACAGTTGCTGCACGGCGAGCCGCACCGGGGCAATGTACTGAGTACAAAGCTCGGACCGCTATTCATTGACCTTGAGACATGTTGCCGTGGGCCGATCGAGTTCGACCTAGCGCACGTACCGGAAGCGGTCGTCGAGCACTATCCAGATGTTGATCAGGTGTTGCTGGGGCAGTGCCGTGCTCTCGTTCTGGTGATGGTGGCAGCGTGGCGGTGGGATGCGGACGACCAGTTTCCGAACGGCCGAATTTGGGCCGAACAATTCATCATTGCCCTGCGCAAAGCCGCACCGTGGCCGTCGCTTGATGCTATGACACGTCATCTCGCTGGGTCGTAGGTATCCGCCTGAAGTGGCCCGCAAAAACTCGTCGGGTGCCATCGCCACCAGTCCGCAAACCACCCACAGCCGACTAAAGCCTCAAGGGGTCACCCGGCTCAGGTATGTCGGCAAGGCCTGGCACATACTTTAAGGGCAGCCGAGCAATGACCTCCAGCGAACCATTTGACAGTGGTCGTTGAAGCGCCTTCGCCTCGCTCCATGGCGCCCGCAGCCAGGCGTATCGTTCTTCCTCGCTGGTCAGAATGACCGGCATCGCTTTCTCATGGATGGCGCCAACAACGTCGTTGGGCTTGGTCGTGAAGAACGCGAATGGTTTGTGGTCCATCGGGCCTTCGTCCTTGCGCCGGGTACCGTGCCAGTCCGTCCACAGTCCGGCGAAGAACATGAGCGGCTCGCTCTCGTCAATCGCGAACCAGGCGTTGCCACTGGTGCCGTCATCCAGCTTGGTCGGCTCCGCGAACCGAGTCAGCGGCACAAGACATCTATGCTCGACGCTGACGTAGCCCTTCCAGTCATCGAACCATGGATGCCGTATATTGGTCGTCCCACGGTTCGGTTTATCGGTCACGGGATCTTTCAACGACGGCAGACCCCAGCGGCCAAAGCCCAGCGCCCGTTGGACGCCCCGCTGCTTGATCAGCGGGGAGGTGTAGTCGGGATAGATGGCATGCAGCACCGGGATGTTGCGCATCGCCCGCATGATCCCGCCCGGCCCTACCGAGTCGGCCACGTGCATGACGATGCCGTACCTGGCGGGGATCTCCAGGTCGTTCGCCCAGGCGTCGAAGCCGC
>CBFGOU010000596.1:0-3605 GCA_965650445.1 uncultured Oxalobacteraceae bacterium
ATCAGCGCGCGGTTCCGGTCCACGCCGAACACTTCATGGCCGCGTTCGGCCCACAGCCGGCATGCGGCACCGTCCCCGCAAGCGGCATGGGCAACCCGAAGCGGCACGCCGGCGCCGCCGCGCCGGCCCAGCGCCGCCATGATGCGCGCATGGACTACGCACGCCTCGCTATCCCATGCGTACTGCCCCTCTTCAGCAGCACGAACGATACTCACGGCAGCGCGCAAGCCTGTGGCGCCAGTTCGGCCCGCAGCGCCCGCCGGTCGATTGCTCCGCCGGGCAGGCGTGGCAAGCCGGTGGGCCTCATTTCAATCCGAGCCGGCAGCATGTACGCCGGCAGTTTGGCGCGGCATGCCGCCAACAGCACAGCGGCGTCCACGTCGATGCCGGCGCGCGCCTGCACCACCAGCACAATGCACTGTCCCAGCACCGGATGCGGCACGCCAACCGCTCCAGCCGCAACCACCAGCCCCGTGGCGCACACCACCTCTTCGACCTCGCTCGGACCGACGCGATATCCGGCCGTCTGAATCAGGTCGTCGTGCCTTCCCAGATAATACAGATAGCCGTCTTCATCCATGCGCACGGTGTCGCCGCTCCACAGAGCAGTCTCGGCATGCGGCACGCCAGCCACCGAAGGCAGTGGACGGAAGCGCTCGGCCGTCGCGGCCGGATCGTTCCAGTAGCCCAGCGCCACCAGCGGGCCGCGCTGCACCAGCTCACCGGCCTCGTTGGCGGCACACGGGCGGCCGTCCGGGGCTACCACCAACACCTCGGCATTGGGCACCGCCTTGCCGATCGAATCGGCACGCCGCGCCAGCTGATGCGGTGCAAGATAAGTGGCGCAGAAGCCTTCGGCGTGCCCGTGCATCAAATACACCGCGCTATGTGGCAGGCGCGCGCGCAGCGCCGCCACCGTGGCAGGCGCCAGCGCGCCACCGCTATTGGTGACATAGCGCAGCCGCTGGCATCCGTGCCACTCGATCGCCGCCAACTGGGTCCACAGCGGCGGGACTGCGGCCAGCCCGGTGATGCGTTCACGTGCCACGATTTCCGGAATATCGCGCACCAGCAGCTGATTCATCAGCACGGTCGCCGCACCCGACGCGAAGGCGCTGGTCAGCTGCGCCAGGCCATCGGCACTGCACAGCGGTAGCGCCGCCAGGATGCGGTCCTGGTGACTATTACCCAGACAGCGCGCCAGGCTTTGCGCGCCGGCTACCAGATTGCGATGCGACAGCACCACTCCCTTGGGTTGGCCGCTGGCGCCTGCGACGTACAGCAAGGCCGCGATATCGCTTTCGATGCAGCGGTGCGCCGGCCGCGTGCCATTGTCGAGGCAATCGCGCCAGCGTTGCACGGACAGTCCGGGCAGGGATACTTGCTCGGGACCGGTATGCAGAACATGGCGCAGCGCAGTGCACTGCGCCAGCACCAGATCTAGCACCCCCAGGCGTGCGGGCGAACTGACCAGCACGCGCGCGCCGCTGTCGCGAAGGATATGAGCAACCTGCGCCGGCTTGAGTTGCGGATCGATCGGCACGAATACGCCGCCGGCGGCGGACGCGCCGAACATCGCCAGGACCGCTTCCTCGCGCTTTTCCAGGAATACGGCAACCCGGTCATGCCGCTCCAACCCCAATCCCAACAAGGCCTGCGCAGCCTGGCCAACGGCGTCAGACAAGGTCGCATAATCGTAGCCTGTGTCGGCATAGCGCAGGGCCAGTGCCGCAGGTGTGCGCCACGCCATGTCGCCGATCAATTCATGAATGAGCTGGGCCATGATGTCCTCAGGAAATGCTTTACGCGAGAGAATTCATGATTGAGAAAAAGCGCAAGTCACCCCTTGATATTCCTCAAGCACCAGGCAGCCTGGCTGCCAGCCAGTGCATCGCGCGCGATTGTGCGGCCTCAACTCAGCGCATGCTCAGAGGTGTCTAATTGTTACGGTTCCGAGCCACTATCGAGCGGGGGGAACCCTCTCACCACGACGCGCCCCCCTATTCACGGACTGCAACGGCGCGCACCCGTTCGTAAAGGAGACATTCCATGAATGCACCGTTGTTGCCAACCCCACACGCCGAGCCCTTCTTCTTCGACCTGGAACCGGGCACCCGATTCAGCCTGTACCACGCGCCAGCCCCGCAGATGCCGGCGCGCGGCGCCATCCTGTACGTCCACCCCTTCGCCGATGAGCTCAACCATTCACGCCGCATGGCCGCCCTGCAGGCGCGCCGCTTTGCCGCGCTCGGTTACGCGGTGCTCCAGATCGACCTGTTTGGCTGCGGCGACAGTTGCGGAGACTTCCATTGCGCCCGCTGGGAGCAGTGGCGGCGCGACCTGACCGTGGTCTTCGCCTGGCTGGGCGAGCGCTGCGCCGGCCCGCGCTATGTATGGGGGGTGCGCCTTGGCGCGCTGCTGGCGCTCGATTTCGCGCGCACTGCACCGGTCGATGGGCTGGTGCTGTGGCAACCCTACATGAACGGGCGTATGGCAATCAACCAGTTCCTGCGCCAGCGCCTGTCGACCGATCTGCAGCGCGGCGTCCCGCTGGCGGCGCGCACGACGGCCGCGCTGCGCGCTCGCATGGCCGCGCACGGCATGATCGAAGTAAACGGCTACGAACTCGCGGCGCCACTGGCCAAGGCCATCGATGCCTGCGACGCCAGCGCCATGGTGTTACCGGCCTGCCCGGTCCACTGGTTCGCCACCGGCACCACGGCGCCCACCCGGCTGGCCCCGATCGCAGCACGGCTGGCATCCGAATGGGCGAACCACGGCACCACCTTGCATTTTCATGCACTCGCCGGCGTACCGTTCTGGTCACGCCCCGACCTGCCTGAGTGTCCCGCCCTGCTGGAAGCGACCAGCACGGCTTTCTGTCCGGGGGCAACATGAAATACAGTCAACGCGCCTTAGGCTTCTTCTGTCACGGAAGCCGTCTGCTCGGCATTGTCGATGTTCCCGAACGGCCAGTGACGCGCGGCGTCCTGGTCCTGTCGGGTGCACGGCAATACCGGGTCGGCCCGCATCGTCAGTTCACGCTGCTGGCCAGGATGCTGGCGCCGCGCGGCATTCCCGTCATGCGCTTCGATTGCCGCGGCATGGGCGACAGCGAAGGCCGCCCGCGTCGCTTCGACGCGCTGGACGACGATCTGCACGCCGCCATCAACGAGTTTTTCCGGCAGGTGCCGGAGATGAAAGAGGTCGTCCTGTGGGGACTGGACGATGCGGCCACCGCCGCCACGCTGTACGCCCGCTCCGATACCCGGGTCAGAGCACTGATTCTGCTCAATCCCTGGATCCGCGTGCCGGACGGCGCAGAGCGCGGCAAGGATGCATCCCATCCGCGCTCGGGCGAACTGGGCTTCTGGCGTCGCATCGCCGGCAGCCAGCGCGACACCCTCGTTGCGTCTGACGCGGCACGCCAGCATCAGCGCGCCGCCGTGGACGGCGAACTGCCGCTGGAGCAGCGCTTTATGGCCAGCCTGGGCTCCTTTGCGGGGCACACACTGGTCATTCTCGGCGGCGCCGACCCTCAGGCCAAGACCTTCGTCGAGCTACTCGATCGCAACGTCAGCCACGTGCGCCGGGTGACCATCGCC
>CBFGOU010000597.1:0-3597 GCA_965650445.1 uncultured Oxalobacteraceae bacterium
CCGATCACCCATGGCGGCGTGTACACCAAGCTGCAGGCCGGCGTGCAGATGGCCAGCCGCACCACCGCGCTCAATGAACTTGAATACTCCGAACTGGTCACACGTCTGCGCGCGCTGTCCGACGACATCGGCGCCGAACCGGAGATTCCCGACATGATCGAAGTGATGGGCGAAGCACGCACCTTGCACCGCTTCGTGGCCGGCCACGACGCCCAGCTGGGCGTGAACCTGCTGTCGAACGGCGCGCCGTGGTCGATCCCGACCCTGATCGGCGCGCTGGAAAAGCAGGGCTTCGACGTGCGCCCCGACGGCCGCTACATCGTGCCCGACGGCGATGGCGGCCAGCTGTTCACCCTGTCGACCAATGTCACCCTCGGCGCCGACATCACCTCGCGCCTGACCCTGCTGCTCGACGTGCCCTGCGTGGCGCCGATGCGCGAAGCCTTCGGCCTGATGATCGCCTGCGCCAAGGCGCTGGTGGCGCGTCTGGACGCCACCATCGTCGACGACAGCAACCAGCCGCTGTCGGACGAAGCGCTGGCCGAGATCAACGGCCAGGTGCTCGCGTTCTATCAAGAGATGGAAACGGCCGACATCCCGGCCGGTTCGACCCGCGCGCTGCGCCTGTTCAGCTAAGAGAGCGCCGTGACGACTGCCGCACCGACCGACGATCTGGCCCGCATGGCTGCGCTGACGGCCGAACTGAATCGTCACATTTACTCCTACCACGTGCTCGACGCGCCGACCATTCCGGACGCCGAGTACGACCGCATGTTCCGCGAACTGCAGGCGCTGGAAGCGGCGCATCCGCAAGCGGTGTCGGCCGATTCGCCGACCTTCCGCGTCGGTGCCGCGCCGATCCCGGAATTCAAACAGGTCACGCACACCGTGCCGATGCTGTCGCTCAATAACGCCTTTGCCGACGAAGACATCGATAACTTCGACCGGCGCGTGCGCGAAGGCCTGGGCGCGGTTCAGGTGCAGTACGCCAGCGAGCTCAAGTTCGACGGCCTGGCCATCAGCCTGCGCTATGAGAACGGCGTATTCGTGCAAGCGGCTACGCGTGGCGACGGCGCCACCGGCGAAGACGTCACGGCCAACATCCGCACTGTCCGCGCCATTCCGCTGCGCCTGCACGGCGACAGCGTGCCGGCGGTGCTGGAAGTGCGCGGCGAAGTATTGATGTTCAAAGCCGACTTCCAGGCCCTGAATGCGCGCCAGCGCGAAGCCGGGCAAAAGGAATTCGCCAACCCGCGCAATGCCGCCGCCGGCGGCCTGCGCCAGCTCGACTCGCGCATCACCGCTTCGCGCAAGCTGCGCTTCTTCGCCTACGGCGTCGGCGCGCTGGAAGGCGCGGCCATGCCGTCATCGCACTCGGCGCTGCTGGACTGGTACGACCAGCTTGGCCTGCCGGTGTCGAAGGAGCGGGCGGTGGTCGCGGGAGCCGAAGGCATGCTCGGCTTTTACCGTGACATCGGCCAGCGCCGCGCCAGCCTGCCGTACGAAATCGACGGCGTCGTCTACAAGGTCGACAAGCTGGAAGACCAGCAGCAGCTCGGCTTCGTGTCGCGCGCGCCGCGCTTTGCCATCGCCCACAAGTTCCCCGCCGAAGAAGCGCTGACCGAGGTGCTGGACATCGAAGTGCAGGTCGGCCGCACCGGCGCCATCACCCCGGTGGCGCGCCTGGCCACGGTGTTCGTGGGCGGCGTCAACGTCAACAACGCCACGCTGCACAACGAGAACGAAGTGCGCCGCAAGGACATCCGCATCGGCGACACCGTTATCGTGCGGCGCGCCGGCGACGTGATTCCGGAAGTGGTGGCCTTTGTGCCGGAACGCCGTCCGGCCGATGCGCGCGAATTCATCATGCCGGCCAATTGCCCCGTGTGCGGCTCGCCCATCGTGCGCATGGAAGACGAAGCCGTAGCGCGCTGCTCGGGCGGCTGGACCCATTGCAGCGCCCAGAAGAAGGGCGGCTTGATGCACTTCGTCTCGCGCCGCGCCATCGACGTCGAAGGGTTGGGCGATCAGTTGATCGAGCAACTGGTCGACAAGGGATTGATTCACACCGCCGCCGACCTGTACGCGCTCGACCAGGACAGGCTGGCGGGCCTGGACCGCATGGCCACCAAGTCGGCCAAAAACGTCATCGACGCGCTCGACAAATCGCGCGACACCACCTTTGCCCGCTTTATTTATGCGCTGGGCATCCGCAACGTCGGCGAATCGACTGCCAAGGCGCTGGCCCAGCACTTCGGCGGCCTGGACGCGCTGCTGCACGCGGCCAGCTGGGAAGGCGGCATTCAGCTGCTCGACGTGCCCGATGTCGGCCCGGTCGTGGCGCGCTCGATCGGTGAATTCCTCACTGATGCGGGCAACCTCGAACTGGTCAAGTCGCTCAGCCAGGTGCTGCGCTGGAAGGAAGGGCCGCACGCCATGAAGGCCACTGGCGGGGCCATGTCCGGCAAAACCTTCGTGCTGACCGGGACGCTGCCGACCATGGGCCGCGACGATGCCGCCGCCTTGATCGAAGCTGCCGGCGGCAAGGTATCCGGCTCGGTATCGAAGAAAACCTCGTATGTCGTCGCCGGCGCGGACGCCGGCAGCAAGCTCGCCAAGGCCCAGGAACTCGGCATTACCATTTTGGACGAAGCAGGCCTCATGTCACTGCTGGAATCAGCGCAAATCAAGGAAACCTCGTAGATGAAACCAATAAGAAAAGCCGTTTTCCCTGTGGCCGGACTGGGTAGCCGCTTTCTGCCTGCCACCAAGGCGCAGCCGAAAGAGATGCTGCCGATCGTCGACAAGCCGCTGATTCAATACGCGGTCGAAGAAGCGGTTGCCGCCGGCGTTACGGAGATGATCTTCATCACGGGCCGCAACAAGCGCGCCATCGAAGACCACTTCGACAAGGCGTACGAGCTCGAATCGGAACTGGAGCAGGCCAACAAGGCCGAGCTGCTGGAACTGGTGCGCAACGTGATTCCGAAGAACGTCAACTGCATCTACATCCGCCAGTCGGCCGCGCTGGGCCTCGGCCACGCGGTGCTGTGCGCGCGGCCGGTGGTGGGCGACGAACCGTTCGCCGTGCTGCTGGCGGACGACTTCATGGATGCGAACGGCGGCAAGCCCGTGCTGGCGCAGATGACCAGCGTGTACGAATACGAGAAGTGCAGCATCCTGGCCGTGCAGGACGTTCCGCGCCAGAACACCCGCCAGTATGGCATCGTCAGCGCCTCGTCCTACCGCCCCAATCTGGAGCTGGTATCGGGCATTGTGGAAAAGCCGCAGCCCGAGGTGGCCCCGTCCACCCTGGCGGTGGTGGGCCGCTATGTTCTGTCGCCGAAGATCTTCGACTTCCTCGAAAATCTTGGCACCGGTGCGGGCGGTGAAATTCAGCTCACCGACGGCATCGCCGCACTGATGGAATCGGAGCGCGTGCTGGCCTATCGCTACGCGGGCCAGCGCTACGACTGCGGCTCCAAGCTCGGCTACCTGCAGGCGATGACGGCGATGGGGCTCAAGCACCCTGAAACGGCGGCCGGCCTGCGCGAATTCCTGGACCATTTGCACAAGGAGCACAATCCGTCATGAGCG
>CBFGOU010000598.1:0-3594 GCA_965650445.1 uncultured Oxalobacteraceae bacterium
GATCGACCGGTCGGCCGTCTCGGTCACGCTCACCAGGCCTTGCGCGATCTCGGGCGCGAGGAAGCCCTCCACCCGTACCGGCGCGGCGACCGGCGCGGCAGGCGCCGGCGCGGCCTGGGTGCGCGGCGGCTTGATCGACAGGAGCTTGGCGAACACCGGATCGGAGGCGTTGCTCAGCCGGTGGCCGAGGAACAGCTGGAGGACGATCAGGATGGCCGCCGCGACGGCGCCCATGATCCATACCGGCACCACGCGCCACAGCGGTTCGCCTTTGCCGCTGGCGCCCTTCCAGTGCACCGACAGGTCGGCCTCGACCGGGCCACGCTGCTGGGCGATCATCTGCTGCAGGCGTTCACGCAGCTGTTCGAGCTGCGAGCGGCCGTTCTCGATGACGCGGTAGCGCCCTTCCAGGCCGAGCGCGAGACACAGGTACATCAGTTCGAGCGCGTAAAGATTGGCCTTGGGGTCCTGGCCCAGCTTCTGCAGGATCAGGAAGAACTTCTCGCCGCCGAAGGCTTCGTTGTGAAAGGCCACCAGCAGGCTGCGGCTGGCCCATACCCCCCCACCGCCCCAGGGCGTCGACGAGATGGTTTCGTCCAGCAGCGTGCACAGGGCGTAGCGCGCCGCGGCGATCGATTCGTGTTCCACGCGGGCGGCCTTGGCCGAGGCTTCGAAGGTCTTGATGGCCGCGATCAGCTGCATGCGCAGCGCTTCGACATCCGGGTGCGAGGCCATGGCGCGCAAGGGCGGCACCAGGCCTAGCAGCGGATTGGCGGCGCGTACCAGCGGATTGAGGCCGTCGCCATGCAGCTGCGCCGGCGCGGCCGGACGGCTTTGATTGACCGTGGTGGCGTCGGGCGACGCCGGCTGGGCCGGGGCGCTGCGCCGCCCGCCGGGAGCGGGAACGAACATGGTGCGGTCCGGGTCCTGCATCGGATTATTGGGATCGGTGCTGCTCACTGTGCGGCCCTCGGTGAATTATTTGCGGATGGCCCAGAACTCCATCTGCAGGCCAGGATATTCGTTCGGAATGTGCATCGCAAAGCCGACGGAGGTCAGCAGCGGCTTCCAGTATTCGCTGTTCTTGTCCAGCTCAAAGTAGGTGAAGCCGGCGTGGAACGGCAGCTGGCGCGGCGCGACCGGCAGCGCGCGCAGGGCGATGCCCGGCAGCTGCAGGTTGACCATGTCGCGGATCTTTTCGACCGAGGCGATCTTGACCATCGCGGGAAAGCCGCTGCGCACCGCTTCGGCGGGCATGTGGGCGTTCACCGCCAGCACAAAAGTCCCCGAGCGCAGCAGCTCGGGATCGGGCACCACCGCCACGCGGATGCCGAACTGGCGCTCTTCCAGCTTGAGCGGGACCGCATGCGCATCGACCACCATCGACAGCGAGGCGCGCACGTCGTCGATCAGCGGCGCGAAACTCTCCGACAGGTGGTCATGGCGATACACCGGGTAGCCGCTGGCGCGCTTGTCCGGACGGCTGAAAGTGGCCAGTTCGCCGGCCAGCTGGGCCAGTTCGGCGTACAGCCGCTCCGGGTGCAGGCCGGTCATGCCGGCCAGGTGGACGAACAATGGCTCGCTGCGGTTGAGCAGCTGGAGCAGGAGGAAGTCGGCGATTTCCGCCGCGCCGGCGGCGCCGGGCTGGCTGAGGCGGCTGGCCAGTGCCTGGCCGCGCTGGCCCAGCAGGCCCACCAGTTCGTCGGCAAAGCTGGACAGGCGCGGCGCCACGCGGAAGTCCAGGCACGGCGGGCAGTAGCTCGTGTCGAGCACGACCCGGTTGTCGGGGCGCCGTTCGATCACGCGGGCGATGCCCAGCGTGGTGTAGGCGTTGGCGACGTCGGTGTCGAGCGCGATGCGCAGGCGCAGGCTGCCGACCTGCATCAGGGCGCTGTTGTCCAGGCCATTGCTGTCCATCGCTTCGTATTCGACCGGGCGATGGCGCGCGAAGTTGTCCGGCTTGGGGTCGTCGCTGGTTTCGGCGATGCCCATGCGGCGCAGCGGCAGCGCCAGCACGATCAGCGCGTCGCGCGCGTCTTCGGGAATGTTGAGCGGCTCGGGCAGCGCGTCGTCCTGCGGCAGATTGAGCGTGGTGCCGTCGGGGAGCACGGCAGTGCAGGCGAGCAGCGCCAGCTTGCCCTGTGCGAGCAGCTGTTCGTCGATCAGCAGCCGGGAAAAACCCCAGGCATAGGCGCGCACGCCGGAGACGCGCGTCTCGATCGTGCTGTGCAGGTAGCGATCATGCTGCTGCAGGTGCTGGGGCTGCAGCAGCATGCCCTCAGACCAGACCACTTTACTATTCCAAGACATCGTGCCCCGCCAGGTTAGAAAATCGGTGTGTCAGCGCCGCGCTTGGCGCAGCCGTTGTATCTGTTCTTCGTACGCGACGCCGAAGGCTTCGCCGAACAGGCGCTGGAAATCGTCGTCCGCTTCGCTGGCCATCCGCGTGTACAGCTCGAGCATGCGGTCCCACATCTTGGCCTTGCGGTTGGCCGCCAGCAGCTTGTCCATCACGGTCGGCTCCTGCAGGCGCGCTTCGATGGCCTGGGGATCAAAGCGTTTGAGCACCCCGCTCAATGCGGCGCGCATGCCGGCCATGATCGCCAGCTCGTGCGCCTTGAGGTCGTCGAAGGCGTTGGCGAAGGCGCGCTGCGGCGCCATGTAGCCGGGCATGGCGCCGGTCATCATTTGCATCAGCGCGCTGTCGGCATCCGGGAAGAACTTGAGCGGGTTATTGGCCTGCGATGAAATCATGGTCATGTCCAGGCGGCTTTCGCGCTTGGTCATGGCGCGCGCCATCAGCACGCTCATGGTGCCGCTGGTGGCTTCGCGCAGCATGGCGCCGGCCAGTTCCGCGATCTCCTCGGCGCTGCGCCGCGTGTTCAGGTCGTCCAGTCCCATGCCGCGCATGAGCGCCTGGATCACCGGATCGTCAATGGCGGCGGCCGCCGCGCGCGGGGCCGGCTTCGGTGCCGGTGCCGGTGCGGGAGGTGGCGGCGGTTCCTGGGCGCGCAGCATCACCGTCGGCGCTTCCTCCGGCACGGGTGCAGGCGGCGCTGGTGGCGGTGGCGGCGCCACGTTGACGCGCGGCGGCAGGAAGTCGGCCAGCGGATCGTAATCGTCGGGGATGGCCATCGATGGGGCGGCGGGGCGCGGCATCGGGAACGGCGCGATCTCGGGCGACACGTGGTCGCTCTCGGCGCCGCGGTAGGCCGGCGTGCTTGGCGCCGGCGCGGGCGGCGCGCCGAACAGGTTCAGGCCGAGCGGGTCGAAACTCGGGCTGAGCGGATCGCCGCCCACGTCCAGGATGCTGGCGCCGGCGAGCGAATCGTCGATATTGACCGGCAGCGCGGGCCTCGGCGCGCTGGCCGCCGGAGGGGCCTGCAGCGGCGACGGCGGCAGCACCGGCGCCGCCGCTTCGGCTTCGACGCTGGCGACCAGCAGGTAGTCGCCGAGGGCGATCCGGTCACAGCGGTCGCGTGGCTCCCGGGCGACAAGCTCGTCGCGGGCACGAAGAGCGGCGCCGTCATCGTCACGGATGTGCTGGCCTGAGGCTTGCGCCGTGGGCGTGCGCGCGTAACGCACACCCGATGC
>CBFGOU010000599.1:0-3588 GCA_965650445.1 uncultured Oxalobacteraceae bacterium
TGCCGCACTGTTCCACTTCGCCGCCATCCTGGTTGAAGATGCGGTAGCGGAAATCGGCATCAGGCGACGCCGGCTTTTCCACCACCAGGATCTGGTCGGCGCCGACGCCGAACCGGCGGTCGCCCAGGAAGCGATATTGCTCTTTGGTCAGCGTCACGGGCTGGCTGTAGGCGTCGATGACAACGAAGTCGTTGCCGGCGCCATGCATTTTGGTGAAGGTCAGTTTCATGTCGATCAGTATAGGGGACGGCGGGCAGTTTAGCGACGGGCGTAGGGCGAGGCTTCGCCCTCGGGGCGCGACTTGAAGCGCTTGTGCGTCCAGAAATATTCGGCCGGCGCTTCGCGCACCCGCTCTTCGATAAAGGCATTCATGCGCCGCGCCGATTCCACCATGTCGTCGCCGGGATAATTTTCGAACGCCGGATAGAACTGTACTTTCCAGCCGGCATAGTTGGGCAGAAAGGTCGCGATCACGGGAATCACCGCCGCGCCGGTGGCCGCGGCGATGCGCCCGGGCGCCGTCAGGGTTGCCGCCGGCACGCCGAAGAAAGGCACGAACGGCGCCTCCTTGTCGCCGAAATCCATGTCCGGCAGCATGAAGTAGGGCAAGCCCTCGCGCATGGCCCGGATGATGGGCTTGACCCCTTCCTTGCGTGAAAACAGGCGCACCGGGCGAAAGCGCGAGCGCCCGCGCCGCAGCACCTCGTCGAACACCTGGTTTTTCTGCTGTACATATATAGAGCACAAGCTGGTCTCCAGCATGACCGCCACGCCCGCCACATCCAGGCACACGAAATGCGGGCACAGCAAAATGGTCGGCTGCGCCGCGATGTGCGCCAGCGGCACGCCGGGCTCGACCTGGATCAGGCGGCGCAGCCGCGCCGGTGGCGCCCACCACAGGATGGCCCGTTCCCACACGCTGCGCGAATAGGCCTGGAAATGCCGGTGCGCCAGCGTTACCCGCTCGGCCTCGCTCATTTCCGGCATGCACAGGCGCAGATTGACCAGCGCGATGCGGCGGCGCGTTCTCAGCAGCACGAACAGCAGGCTGCCGACGGCGGCGCCGAAGCGGCCCAGCAGCGGCAGCGGCAACCAGTGCAGCAGCCACATTAATCCGAGCAGCAACTTCATGCCGCGTCCTGCGCGTCCGGGCCGTCCACGCCGTCCGGTTGCTTGTAGCGGTTGTAGCTCCAGAAATACTGGGCGGGACAGCGTGCGATCAACTGCTCCATGGCCAGGTTGATGGCGCCGGCCTGCTCGGCGGGAGTGCCCTCCAGATTGCCGTCGAAAGGCACGAAGCGCACCAGATACCCTTTGCCGCCAGGGCGCCGCTCGGCGTACACCAGGATGATGTCGGCTTTGCCCAGCTGGGCCAGTTTGGCCGGCAGGGTCATGGTGTACGCGCTGCGGCCGAAAAATGGCGCCCACACGCCTTCGCCTTCCTGCGGTACCTGATCCGGCAAGACCCCGACCGGCTCGCCACGCTTGAGGCATTTGGCCAAGATGCGCACGCCCGCCAGATTGGCCGGCGCCAGGTGCAGGTTGTTGCGCGCGCGCGCGCCTTCGATGAGCGGCTTGAGCGCGGCCTTTTTCGGCGGCCGGTACATCACCGTCAGCCGGATGCGCAGAGCAATTTGCTGCGCGGTAATTTCAAAGCAACCCAGGTGTGGCGTCAAAAAGACGATGCCGCGCCCTTGCGCGAGCGACTTTTCGACCAGCTCGAAGTTTTCTTCGGTGGCATGGCGCGCCACCCGTTCCGGCGCGGCGCACCAGACGAAGGCCAGTTCGATGATGGCTTTGCCCGCCTCGGCCACCGCCGCGTGCAGATGCTGGCCGTAGCCGGCATGCTCGAGATTGCTGCGCAGACGCCGCCGGTACGACGGCGAGGCCAGGTAAGTCAGCCAGCCGAGGCCGCTGCCCAGCAGATGCAAGGCAGGCAATGGCAGCAGGGACAAAAAGCGGAAAAGAAGTACAAGCATGGACTTGATCTGGGTTTAAAAGGCAGCGTTTGCTAAGCCAAAATTTCGCAAGGAGCGTAAAATACCACGGAGCAGGATCCGCCGAGTTAATAGACAACTTGCGAAGCGGAATATAAATGTCGCTAAAGCGTCGCAAGTAACTTGTTACTGCGACTACACATCAACCGCAGTTACAAGGAGCCTTGCATGTCCAACGACTACCTCTTCACTTCCGAATCCGTCTCGGAAGGCCATCCCGACAAAGTCGCCGACCAGATTTCCGACGCCATCCTCGACGCCATCCTGGCGCAGGACCCGAGGGCGCGCGTGGCCGCCGAAACGCTGTGCAACACCGGTCTGGTGGTGCTGGCCGGCGAGATCACCACCCACGCCAATGTGGATTATATTCAGGTGGCGCGTGAAACCATCAAGCGCATCGGCTACGACAACACCGACTACGGCATCGACTACCGCGGCTGCGCCGTTATGGTGTGCTACGACAAGCAGTCGCCCGACATCGCCCAGGGCGTGGACGAAGGCGCCGGCCTGGATCTTGATCAGGGCGCCGGCGACCAGGGCCTGATGTTCGGCTACGCCTGCGATGAAACCGCCGAGCTCATGCCCGCCGCGATCCACTACTCGCACCGCCTGGTCGAGCGCCAGTCGCAGCTGCGCAAGGATGGCCGCCTGCCATGGCTGCGTCCGGATGCCAAGTCGCAGGTAACCCTGCGCTACGTCGACGGCCGCCCGGTCGCGGTCGATACCGTGGTGCTGTCGACCCAGCACGCGCCGGAAGTCTCGCACAGCCAGATCGAAGAAGCCGTGATCGAAGAGATCATCAAGAAAGTGCTGCCGACCGAATGGCTCAAGGGCACCCGCTACCTGGTCAACCCGACCGGCCGTTTCGTCATCGGCGGTCCGCAAGGCGACTGCGGCCTGACCGGACGCAAGATCATCGTCGACACCTACGGCGGTGCGGCCCCGCATGGTGGCGGCGCGTTCTCCGGCAAGGATCCATCCAAGGTCGACCGTTCGGCGGCGTATGCGGCCCGCTACGTGGCCAAGAACATCGTCGCGGCCGGCCTGGCGCGCCAGTGCCAGGTACAGGTGAGCTACGCGATCGGCGTGGCCAGGCCGATCAACATCACCGTGTACACCGAAGGCACGGGCGTCATCGCCGATGAAAAGATTGCCGCACTGGTCATGGAACACTTCGACCTGCGTCCGAAAGGCATCGTCCAGATGCTCGACCTGCTGCGTCCGATCTACCAGAAGAGCGCCGCCTACGGCCACTTCGGGCGCGAAGAGCCGGAATTCACCTGGGAGCGCACCGACAAGGTCGCGCTGCTGCGCGCCGAAGCCGGCTTGTCCTAAGCCACGGCCGTCCCCGCAGTCGCGCGGACGGCCACCGTTATGCGACAGCGATTAAATTAGGCTGGCCTAAACCAGCCTAAACAAGTAAACTACTCCGTTCCGAGGAGCGTTGCGACGAAATACCCATTTCGCCAGGCTCGGAGATCTTCCGCAACCGCGCTCACGTACCTTTTTCTACTGAAAGGAGGGCGTGATGAACGCCGTACTCAAAACTTCGCAAGACTTCCACGTCGCTGACCTCTCCCTGGCATCCTGG
>CBFGOU010000600.1:0-3586 GCA_965650445.1 uncultured Oxalobacteraceae bacterium
TCGGCACCCACCTGACCACCCATGCCGGACCCGGCGTCTGGGCGCGCTTCGACGAGGAAATTCGCTGGAACAAGGGGCCGCCCAACATGGCCGTCTGTGAGCACTGGAACTACGTCGACGAGGGCAAGGATTTCGCCGGCGGCTACGCCTTCATGAGCCAGGGACCGCTGCCGCGTGCCTGGGCCCAGCTGGTGACCACGACGCGCGGGCTGTGGGGCATGGCGCTACGGGAAGCCATGCTCGACTACAACCACATGAGCGGTCTGGTGGCCGTGGCCGAAACCGAGCCTCGCCCCTGCAATCGCGTCACCCTCGCCGACCAGCGCGACCGCGACGGCCTGCCGGTCGCCCACGTCGAGTTCTCGTATTCCAATAACGACCGCCGCATGCAGGAACACGCGCGCCATTTCATGGGCCGGATGCTGGAAGCGGCGGGCGGGCGCGATCTATGGACCAGCGAAGACACCAGTCACATCCTGGGCACCTGCCGCATGGGCAGCGCGCCGGACGCCAGCGTGGTCGATGCGGACGGGCGCAGCTGGGACGTGCGCAACCTGTGGATCTGCGACGGCTCGCTGTTCCCGACCTGCGGCGGGGTCAACCCCTCGCTGACGATCCAGGCGCTGGCCTGCCGCATCGGCGCGCGCATCCAAGCCTTGGCCGCGCGCGGCGAACTCTAAGATGAACGGGAGCACACGATGACCAAGATCGCCAGCATCTTCGACCTGGAAGCGCTGGCGCGCAAGCGCCTGCCCGCGGTGCTGTTCGACTACATCCACGGCGGCAGCGAGCAGCAATTGACCGTGCAGCGCAACCTGGACGACATGCGGGCGCTGGCGCTGCGCCAGCACAGCCTGCGCAATGTGGCCCGCCGCGACACCGCGACCACCATGGTCGGCGACCCGGCGCGCATCCCGCTGGCCATCGGCCCGACGGGGCTGGCGGGCCTGGCCTGGCCCAACGGGGAGTGCGAGGCCGCGCGCGCGGCGGCCGCGTTCGGCGTTCCCTACTGCCTGTCGACCTGCTCGATCAGCTCGATCGAGGACGTGGCCGAGGCCACCGGCCGGCCGTTCTGGTTCCAGCTCTATCTGATGAAGGACAGCAAAGTGAACAGCAGCCTGATCCGCCGAGCCGACGAGGCCGGCTGCTCGGCGCTGGTGCTGACCATCGACCTGCACGTGCAGGGCAAGCGCTGGGCCGACGAGAAGGACGGGCTGGCGGTACCGCCGAAGCTCACCCCCCAAAACGTGCTGGACATGCTGGGCCACCCGCGCTGGCTGGCCAGCATGATGGCAAGCAAACGTCACAACTTCGGCAACCTCGAGCGCGAGACCGCAGCCGGCAAGTCGGTCGGTTCGCTGTCGAAATGGATTTCGGAGCAGTTCGATCCCGCCTTCGACGCCGGCACCGTGCGCTGGGTGCGCCAGCAGTGGCCGCGCAAGCTGATTCTGAAGGGCGTGATGCACCCTGACGACGCCCGCAGCGCGCTCGACCTCGGGGCCGACGCCATCATCGTTTCCAACCACGGTGGACGCCAGCTCGACAGTGCACCATCCTCGATTTCGGTGCTGCCAGCCATCGCCCACGCGGTGGGCGGGCGCACGGAGGTCCTGTTCGACGGCGGTATCCGTACCGGCGGCGACATCGTCAAGGCGATCGGCCTTGGCGCCCATGCCTGCCTGAGCGGGCGCGCCTGCCTGTACGGCCTGGCGGCCAAAGGTTACGACGGCGTGCTGTGCGCGCTCGACCTGTTCGAGCAGGAACTGCATGACTGCATGATGCTGGCCGGGCTGGACAGCGTGGCCGGCATCCCGCCCGGTGTCGTCACCGCCCAGCCGCCCTTGGGTCGAGCGCGATGATTCCGTTCATGTTCGCCTCCGGCGTCGAGAACAGCGCCCCGACCATCGGGCATGGCCGGATCCGCCGCGACCAGATGGAAGAATGCGGCCACTACCGGCACTGGCGCACCGATTTCGCCCTGGCGTCGCGGCTCGGCATCCGCACGCTGCGCTATGGCCTGCCGCCGCACCGCTGTTGGCTGGGGCCAGGACGCTACGACTGGGACTTTGCCGACCAGGCCTTCGGCGAACTGCGGCGCCTGGGTATCGCGCCGATCGCCGACCTGTGCCATTTCGGTGTGCCGGACTGGGTCGGCAATTTCCAGAATCCGGACTTTCCGGCGCTGTTCGCGCGCTATGCGGGCGACTTCGCGCGGCGCTATCCCTGGATCTGCCTGTACACCCCGGTCAACGAAATGTATGTCTGCGCCCGCTTCTCGGCCCTCTACGGGCTGTGGAACGAGCAGCAGGCCAGCGACCGCGCCTTTGTCACCGCGCTCTCGCTGCTGGTCAAGGCCAACGTGCTGGCCATGCACGCGATCCTGGCCGTGCGCCCCGATGCCCTGTTCATTCAGAGCGAATCGAGCGAATACTTCCACGCCAGCGTGCCCCAGGCGGTACCGCTCGCCGATGCGCGCAACCTGCGGCGCTTTCTTTCGCTCGACCTCAACTACGGCCTGCCGCTCGAGCCGGAACTGCGCGCCTATGTGCTGGACAACGGCTTGAGCGATGACGACTGCCGCTTCTTCGAGGACCACGCCGTGCGTGCCCACTGCATCCTGGGCAGCGACTACTACCGCTCGAACGAGCACCACGTCGACGCCGACGGCGGCATGCGGCCAGCGGACGAGCTGCTCGGCTTCGCCGCGATCGTGCGCGAGTACGTGGAACGCTACCGCCTGCCGCTGATGCATACCGAGACCAACCGCGACCAGGGCCCCGCCGGGGACGAGGCCAGCGCCTGGCTGCAGCGCCAATGGACACTGCTGCGGGGCTTGATGCGCGCCGGAGTCCAGACCGTGGGCTTCACCTGGTATTCGCTGACCGACCAGGTCGACTGGGACATCGAGCTGCGCGAACAGCGCGGCCGCGTCAACCCGCGCGGGTTGTTCGACCTTGAGCGCAACATCCGCCCGGTCGGGCGCGCGTACGGGGAGCTGATTGCGAACTGGAACGGCAGCGCGCATGCAGGCCGCTGATGGCGCGACCGATGTCAGCGCCCACCCAGCCGCGGCGCCACCGTGGCAGGCTGCTGCCAAGGCGCGGGCGCCTCGGTACGCGTGGCGTAATCGGCCCCGGCCAGGCCGAACAGCAGCGTCAGCGTGACCAGCCCGGCCAGCGCCGCCAGCCGCAACAGCGCATGGGCCTGGCGCAGCCGCATGAAGACCAGCGCCACCAGCAGCGCCTTGGCCACTGCGACGCCGAGGTTGATGGCGCTATTGATCCAGCCCAGCGGCAACAGCGCGCTGCCGGCGCTGACCGCCAGCAGCGCCAGCAAGGCCAGCCAGGTGAGGACCAGGGAACGGACGCCGGCTTGCATGCTAGCCTCCCGCGCGCCCGACCAGGTACAGCAGCGGATAGAGAAAGATCCAGATCACATCGATAAAATGCCAGTACAGCCCGGCCAGCTCGGCCACCGTGTCGTCCGGGCCGGCGCGCGGCGGCTGGCGCAGGCCGAGCGCCAGCCACAGGCAGGCCAGGATGCCGACCGCCAGGTGCAGTGCATGCAGCCCGGTCATGGCGAAGTA
>CBFGOU010000601.1:0-3576 GCA_965650445.1 uncultured Oxalobacteraceae bacterium
CGCGGCGTCCAGCGACTCGATCGAAAAATCGGGCCAGTAGGTATCGGTGAAGTACAGCTCGGAATACGCCAGCTGCCACAGCAGGAAGTTGGAAATGCGCTGCTCGCCGCCGGTGCGGATGAACAGGTCCGGCTCGGGCGCGTAGGCCATGGCCAGGTGTTCGGACAACTGCTCTTCGGTGAATTCGGAGAGGCCAGGATTGGCGGCGGCCATCTTGCCGGCGGCCTGGATGATGTCCCAGCGCCCGCCATAGTTGGCGCACACGGTCACGGTCAGGCGGGTGTTGTTGGCGGTGCGGCGCTCGGCGGCGGCGATCATGTCGCGCAGCTTGACGTCGAAACGGTTCAGGTCGCCCACCACCTTCAGGCGGATGTTGTTGGCGTGCATCTTCGACACTTCACGCTCGAGCGCGGTAACGAACAGGCGCATCAGCAGCGATACTTCTTCTTCCGGACGGCGCCAGTTTTCCGAGGAAAACGCGAACAGGGTCAGGTACTCGACGCCGCGCAGAGCGCAGGCTTCGACAACATCGCGCACCGCTTCGACGCCCTTGACGTGACCGGCCACGCGCGGCAGGAAGCGCTTGGTCGCCCAGCGGCCATTGCCGTCCATGATGATGGCAACGTGCCGCGGCACCGTTGCCACCTCGGGTACTTCTGTCGTCGAACTCTTGAAAATCATAAATCCTGACTTGATGGGGATCTGCGCAAGGGCGCTATATTACTCCCTTGCATGCGACCCCGTCATTCCTAATACGTCGTTCCATGTCCCGTCGACCTCGCGCACGCGGGGGGCCATGGCACCGCCGGTCAGCGCAAGACTTGTTGCTCACCAAATCAGTCGTTGCAGATGTTTGAGGACCTCGGTTTTTCGAGGTCCCCCAAGGTATTTTAAACCGTCAGCACTTCTTTCTCTTTCTCGGTCACCAGCTTGTCGATATCGACGACGAACTTGTCGGTCAGCTTCTGGATTTCGTCGGAGGCGCGGCGCTCGTCGTCTTCCGAGCAGGCTTTGTCCTTGACCATTTTCTTGAGCGACTCGTTGGCATCGCGGCGGATGTTGCGCACCGCAATCTTGGCGTCTTCGGCTTCGCTCTTGACCAGCTTGACCATTTCCTTGCGGCGCTCTTCGGTCAGGGGCGGGGTCGGCACGCGGATCTGGTCGCCCTGGGCGGCGGGATTGAGCCCCAGGTCGGCCTCGCGGATCGCTTTTTCGATGGCGGCGGCCATCTTCTTTTCGTACGGCTGCACGCCGATGGTGCGCGCGTCGATCAGGGTCAGGTTGGCGACCTGGCTCAGCGGAGTCGGGTTGCCGTAGTACTCAACCGTGACATGGTCGAGGATACCGGTATGGGCGCGGCCGGTACGGACCTTGGCCAGATCGGCCCGTAAGGTTTCGATCGACTTGGCCATGCGCTCTTGCGCGTTCTTCTTGACGTCAGCGATAGTCATGCTGCTCTCCTAGCTTGTTCGATGTATGTATGAATGTTGGTAGATCTTAAACGTGCACCAGTGTACCTTCGTCCTCGCCCATGATCACGGCCTTGAGGGCGCCTGGCTTGACGATCGAGAACACCTTGATCGGCAGCTTCTGGTCGCGGCACAGGGCGAACGCGGTCGCGTCCATCACCTGCAGCTGCTGGGCGATGGCTTCGTCGAAGGTAATCGATTCGTAGCGGGTGGCGTGCGGGTCTTTCTTCGGATCGGCCGTGTAGACGCCGTCGACCTTGGTGGCCTTGAGGACGATCTCGGCGCTGATCTCGGAGCCGCGCAGCGCGGCCGCGGTGTCGGTGGTAAAGAAGGGGTTGCCGGTACCGGCGGCAAACACCACGACCTTGCCCTCTTCCAGGTATTGCAGCGCTTTCGGGCGCACATAGGGCTCAACGACTTGCTCAATGGAAATTGCCGACATGACGCGCGCGGTAATGCCCACATGGCGCATGGCATCGGCCAGCGCGAGCGCATTCATCACCGTGGCCAGCATGCCCATGTAATCGGCGGTGGCGCGGTCCATGCCCTGCGCACCGGGCGCGACGCCACGGAAGATATTGCCGCCACCAATCACGACCGCCAGTTCCACCCCCAGCTTGGCCACTTCGGCCACGTCGGCGACCATGCGCTCGATCGTGCCGCGGTTGATGCCATACGGGTCATCGCCCATCAGCGCCTCGCCAGACAATTTCAGGAGTACGCGTTTGTAGGCTGGTTTCGACATGGAGGGCTCCTAGAAAAGTGACGGTTTGCGTTTGTATTCGGGTACTGCCGTGCGCAGCGCGAGGCGCGCGCCGCGCACATTAAAAAAACGGGCCTTGCGGCCCGCTTTCCAACTTACTGCTTCGAAGCAGCCATTTGCGCTGCGACTTCGGCAGCGAAATCGTCCTGCTTCTTCTCGATCCCTTCACCCACCACATACATCGTGAACGCTTTCACGGTGGTGTTGGCGGCTTTCAGCATTTGCTCGATCGATTGCTTGTCGTTCTTCACGAATGCCTGGTTCAGCAGCGACACTTCTTTCAGGTACTTCTGAACCGAACCTTCCAGGCGCTTGGCCAGGATTTCAGGCGACTGGGCCGGCTTGCCTTCGGCGGCGGCCTTGTCGGCGTCTTCCTGGGCTTTGAGCTGGGCAACCGAACGCTCTTTCTCGATCAGTTCGGCAGGCACCTGCTCGGACGACAGCGCCACAGGCTTCATCGCGGCGATGTGCATGGCGACATCCTTACCGACTTGCTCGTCGGCGCCGTCGAAGTCGACGATCACGCCGATCCGGGTGCCGTGCAGGTAGGAAGCCAGCTTGCCGGTGGTTTCGAAACGCTGGAAGCGGCGGATCGACATATTTTCGCCGATTTTGCCGATCAGTGCGGTGCGCACTTCGTCCAGGGTCTTGCCGTCGCCGGCTGGCAGGGCCAGCAGGGCAGCCACGTCGGCCGGGTTGTTTTCCACGACCAGCTTGGCGGCGTTGGCGGCCAGGGCCAGGAAGTCGTCGTTCTTGGCCACGAAGTCGGTTTCGCTGTTGATTTCCACCAGCGCGCCGACGTTACCCGAAATGTACGCCGACACCACGCCTTCGGCGGTGATACGCGACGACGCTTTCGATGCCTTGCCGCCGAGTTTTACGCGCAGAATCTCTTCCGCACGGGCCATATCGCCTTCGGCTTCGGTCAGGGCTTTCTTGCATTCCATCATAGGTGCGTCGGTCTTGCCGCGCAGTTCGCCTACCATCGCTGCAGTAATCGCTGCCATGTGTTTCTCCTAACTAAATGTTGAACGTCTAACGTATTCGGTTTAAAAAAAAGGGGGCAGACGCCACCCTTTTTTCTTCCTGCCTCGCAGCCGAAGCTGCCGGCCGATTAAGCCTGCTCGGACACTTCGACGAAGTCGTCGCCCGACGCTTTAACCATTTCAACGATATCGTTGGTGGCGTTGGCACGGCCCTCCAGGATCGCATCGGCCACGCCGCGTGCGTACAGGGTGATGGCCTTGGACGAGTCGTCGTTGCCCGGGATGACGTGGGTCACGCCTTCTGGCGAGTGGTTGGTATCGACCACGCCGATGACCGGGATGCCCAGCTTGCCGGCTT
>CBFGOU010000602.1:0-3570 GCA_965650445.1 uncultured Oxalobacteraceae bacterium
GAGCCGGTGGCCGGGGTGCAGGAATTCCCGGGCGCTGACCCAGTGGCCAGGGTGGGGGAATTTGGTTCCGGCCCGGTCGTGCCCAGCACTAGGCGGCGGATGGTTTTGCGGTCCACTCCGGTCAGCCGCGCTATCTCGCGCTGGCTGGTGCCGGTCGCCAGCAGCGTGGCGACTGTGGTTCGTTTGTTTGGTTTCAAGACGTTCACCCTCCATGCTCCCCTTCGATGGTCGAAGGGGCAAGGTTACGTCCTGCCAGCGGGATTGCGCTCCTTTGGTCAACGGCCCTCCCGCCGCGTTAAACGGTCAGGAGCGGGGGGATTTGGACCCGGCCAGGGGTGGGGGATTTTGCCCGGCCAACGGGGTTCGTAGGGGCTTTTTCACTTCTATGGACGATGCCTCATTGTATCGCGAGTCAGAACTAGCGAAAAAACGCATGCGCGTCGCAACTACTGAAAATGGAATCCAAGCCTGACTTTAGGCTCCTTACGGAGGGTTATGCCTGCGCTGCATTGCAGATGTAAAATATGACAACTTTGTGTCAAAATTAATTTCAGGGGGGAGGTGTGATGATTCAGTCGATTATTGTTCTCGGTGACGATACAAGCGACGGGGGCCGTGTCATCAGCACCGCCCATTGCTGCGATACGCCCGCTGCGTGCACCGAAGCTGGCGGCATCGTCGGCATCCAGAGGCGCGGCTACGTTGCGCTAACCGATGGGTACGTATGAAGATCATCGGATGGATTCGCTACGGCGATATGGCCGCTTGCGGCGGCACAGTGGTTGAAGGCGACCAGACCTGCATAAGCTATGGCCGCGCCTACACCTTCCAGGGTGCTCGCATGGCTTGCCGGAAAAACTGCGTGATTGCCGATGGCTTCATGCGCTCAACGCTCACCAATGGCCGCAGCCAAGTAATTCATGGCATGGTGACAAGTGGAGGTTGCCCCGTTTACTCCACCCTCAATGACATTGACGGCGTGGGCAACGAAAGTGGCGGAAGCATCGCAGCAAAGGCACTTCCTCAACGCTGACGGCGAGTGGGCACCCGTCAAGGAATCAGATCCACACGAAGACCCTTACGATGAACAACCGCAGCTTGTGGCCCCGCCAATTGCCGGTGTGCCGTATTTCGTCGAGACGTTGGACGGGCGCACGTTCTCCGGTCGCACCGGGGCTGATGGCCAGTTGCCGCGCATCGACACCTACGGCGAAGATGAATACCTAGTTTATTGGGGTGACGAAGCCCTTGCAAGGATGGAAGAGGGCAACGCGTGACAAGAGTGCTCGTGCAGCAGGCCAAGGTGCGAACCAACACCGTCAAGGATTCGGTGTGCAAGATCGATGTGCCAGCCGTGAAGTTCGCCGACCTGTGGGATAACTATGTGACCGGCGCTCCGTATAAACCGGCGCCGAACGACAAGGGGGACTACAGCAACCAGTGCGCGCTGCGCATGAGCGCTACCTTCCACAAGGTCGGCATCAAGATGCTTTCCTTCTCTCAGAAAAGCGTTAAGCCGATGCCTGGAGCACAAGCCTTAGAGCGTGTCATGATGAGCGGTTCAGCCGCTGCCGTGCGTGCCTACGAGCTTGGCGAATGGCTCAAGCTACAGCCGTTTTGTGGCCTGCCGAAGCAGCCTGAGAACATCACCGGCAAGGATTGGGAATCGAAAGTCAAGGGGCGCACCGGTATCATCATGTTTCATGCGTATTGGACTCGCGCCGGAGAAGCGCCCGAGAACGCTAGCGGCGGGCACATCGACCTGTGGAACGGCCAGCGGATGACAGTCTCTGGAGCCGACGGTTTCATCGCCGTGCTGGGCCGAAGGATTGGCATTTCAAGTGCTCATATCCCAGGCACGTCGATTGGATACTCGGACTTGGGCAACGCAAGAGTCGTCTTGTTCTGGGAGGTCAAGTGAAACGTATTGGCCTGTCGGTTGCGTTCTTCATCGCTGGACTGCTAACAACCTGGGCTGCAATGCTGGCTGGCAGTCACCTGCCGCGCCGGTTTCACGTCAAGTTGGCGCCCCACTTCGGCGGTTGCTATGAAATCGGACCTTGTTCTGTACCCTGGTGGGTGACAGCTCTGTTCATCGCCTATTTTCTTGGCCCATCACTTATTTTTGCGTTGACGGGATGGATCAGTGCGCGCCCCGGCATTGCTGCTTCCAAGAAACTTGGCAGGCTCTTTGGCCTGGTAATCATTACCGCTATGCTGTATTTAACAGGCCATGCCATAAGCGGATAGTGGCGCTTACCAAACGCCCATTGCCTGAGATGCGCCGCAGGCAGAGCCCATACGCAAATTGCTGGCGACGATAACAAGCTGGTTTTTCTGGAACCGAGTCACTGTGCCTGCCACCAGCCGGATTTCAACCGGTCCAGGATTCCTGCCGAACTATTGGGTACTGCTGCGGGTCTGGCCAGCTTGCCTTTTTATATGTTGTAGACCAAGCGCCGGCCGCCCGGGCCGGTATCAGCCTTCTAAGGACTAGCGATGTCTGACCTACCTTTTGACCCGCTTCAGCTGATGCGTGAACATCCCGAGCGTATGCGCGTCCCTGGCGGTTTCCTGACCAAACAAGGCCCACAGGACTATGTGGGCAGTGTGCCCGCCATCACCGGCACGCTGTTTTTCAACGACGCGCATACGCCCGAGGTGCGCGAAGCCATTTGTGCCTGCTTCGACGAGTACAAGGCAGTCGCGAACGAGCATCTCACGTGGCTGTGGCGTGCCGAACCGCCTGAAGGGCCGGACAAGTTCGCCTATTCCAAGGCGCCGCCGCTGCGACAGATGATGAAGCGCATGGACGAGGACGATCTCGTTGCTTTCACCTACATCAGCGGCGCGCAGCCGCACGACGCGGGCGAGTGGGAGTTTGATGTGATGGGTATGCGCGGTTGGGAAGCGAGGATGGTAGTTCGTGGCACATCGGCGTTACGCTTCAGCATGCCGTTACTCTACGTTGAAGAGAACCCGACTGCCTTCCAAGCCATGTTCGTTAGCTTTGCTCGCCGGCTGAATGCCATTCACGGCTATGGCGGCCACGGCCTGGTGCTTTCGGCTGTGCGGTTAAATGACAATCAGCCGTTCGAGGCGTTCTTGGCGGGCAAGCTCAACGGCTTGGACGTAGGGCATCCAATCGCGGGCGCCATGCACGCTCACAAAGGGATCAAGACGGTATCGTGGCTGACGGCATTGAACCATGAGATTGTCAAGCAGATCGGGGGCCTGACAACAATCCGCTCGGAGCTTCCGATGGACTGGTTTGCACTGTACGACTATGGCGCAGGTATCGTTGTACAGGCTGGCCCTAAACCGGAGGCCGCTCCGGTCGATTTGGACCCCAAACCAGCCCGGCTTGTTCTCCCTAATATGCTTTTCAAGGAGTTTCGTACGCCGACTGTCAGTCTCCATTACGCATCCAAGAACGGCGAACCGCGCCTGATCGGCTGGGGCGCTGAGCAGTGGCTTAAGCGATTTGATGTGCCCGAGGAGGACTTGCTGCACCACAAGGCAAAGCTCTTGAAGGAACCGAAGCTAAATTCAGCATCGATATTACCCAAT
>CBFGOU010000603.1:0-3570 GCA_965650445.1 uncultured Oxalobacteraceae bacterium
CATCGCAATGCCATCGCGCTAAGGGCGCGCCAGGCCAGCGCGGACCTGAATTCGTCGTCCTAGCGCGTCAGCACCATCGAAAAGAACAAGCGGGTCGGGCCATTGGAGAGCTTGAAGAAGATCTTGTTGCGGCCCTTGTTGAAGTGCAGGATGCGCTTGCCCTCGTTGCGGTTGTAGTCGCTCACGTAAGTGTTGTCGGTGTCGTAGATGGTGTTCCAGAACCACTGCTTGTTGACGTTCCCGCCCTTCCACACCAGCCGGTCGTTCAGGTACACCTGGGCGTCGTCGTCGGCGCCGATCCATGCGGTCAGGTCGCTGGCCTGGTCCATGAACACTTCGGTGTAGCCGTAGTAGACCGAGTCCTCGGCCGGATCGGGAGGAACCAGCGGATAGCTTTGCGCGGTCACGTAGCGCCACTTGAGCAGGCGCTTGTCCTTGCCGTAGTAAACCGCGTCGAGCAGCACCGCCTTCTCGGGCGGATAGGCGGGATTGTCGAACAGGCCACCCTCATGGCGGCCGGCGAATGGTCCGATGATGTACCAGCTGTTCAGATACACGCGGTTGGCAAACTGGCCGCCCGCGCCGATCATGCGTCCGCTTCCCTTTACCATGCTACCGGCATCGACCGGTGGAATCTGGCCGATGCCGTGGTCGAAAAAGTCCGTGCCAGGACCCCGGTAGCTCTTCGTTTCCACCTGTTCGATCCGGTCGCCGGCGCCGATGAAGTCGGCGATCTGGGCACGCACCGGCGCACTCGATTGCCCGCCCCGGCCCCGGCTCCCTGGCTGGCCCACGCCGGTTCCACCAGTCCCCTCCGAACCTTGCAGGCCAGGCGTATCGGAAGCGACACCGTGTGCGCCCTCGACCGGCACGCCCTGCTCCCTGGCGTCGAGCTTCTGCTGGCGCTTGACCAGCGTCGCACGCGCCTTGGCTTCGAGCGCGGCAATTTCGTTGGCGGCCATGTCCGCCGTGGCCGGGGCCCCTTCAGGCACGGTGGCCGCTGACGGCTCCGGCACGGCGGCCGCCGCCTGCGCAGGCGTGCTTGCCGGTGGCGGCGCTTCCTCGGCTGGTGGTTTGGGCACGCCGGTCAGCTTGGCCAGCTCCTCGGCCTGGATGTCCTTATCGAGCGCGTCGATGGCCTTGGACAGCTCGCGCGCCTGCTCCAGCATTTGCTGGGGGGTCTCCGCCGGCGCTTCGGGGGCCGGACTCGGCTCGGGCGTGGTGTCGGCGCGGTCGGCCGATTTCTCCAGCAGCTGCTTGATGGTCTGCAGATCCTGCACGCGCTTGGCCATGCTGGCCTGGTTGGTCGCGCGCAGGCTGGATGCGACTTCGGCCTCCTGCTGGCGCAGTTCCATCTGATAGCTGCCGAAGTAGTACAGCAGCGCCAGCAGCACGGCATGCGCGGCCACGGAAAGCGACAGGTAAGGCCGGCGTGCGACCTGGGTGGCTGCTGCCACGATCAGAAGCAGCAGCGGAGAACGGCGCTCTTCCAGATTCATTGGCGGGTGTGCATGGAGATCTTGGTAAAGCCCTCGAACTGGCACAGGTCGAGCACGTGGACGATGTCCTGGTAGCGCGCCATTTCATCGCCATCGATGCGGATCGGGCGGCCGGGATTGCTCGCCGCCTCCTGCTTCAGGCGATCGTGCAAGCCTTGCACCGACACGCCGCTGCCGTCGAGATACAGCTTGCCGCGCTTGTCGACGCCGATCGTCAGCGGCGGCGCACCGGCGCCCACGCGGTCCAGGCTCATTTGCGCGGCCGGCAAAGTGACCGGCAATTCCTTCTGCGGCTTCTCGCCGACCGGCTGCTTGAACGAGGTCGCCACCATGAAGAACATCAGCAGGAAGAAGATGCAGTCGATCAGCGCAATCAGGCCGATCTCCGGCTGCTCGTCCTCGCCCAGGTTAATGCGCATGCTGCACCACCTGCAGGGCCGGTGCGTCAAGCTGGGGCAGGAACCACTCGCCGATCAGCGCATTGATCTGCTTTTCCAGCGCCAGGCCGAGCGTCGCCAGGCGGTGTTTAAAATAGTGGTGCATGCCCAGCGCCGGCAGCGCCACCGTGAGGCCGGCGGCGGTGTTGACCAGCGCCTTCGAAATGCCGCCCGCCAGCAGGGCCGGGTTGCCCATGCCCTCGGCGTAGGCGATCACATGGAAAGCGTCGATCATGCCCAGCACGGTGCCGAGCAGGCCGACGATCGGCGCGACCGTGGCCACGATCGCCAGTGCATAGGCTTTTTGCTGATGCTGGCGCAGCTCCATCGACGCAATGTCGGCCGCCGCGCTGTTGACGATCGCGTAAGGCTGATGGCGCTGCGCGGCCATGCAGGCGATCACCCGCGCCAGCGTGCTGTCGTCGTCCGCCAGCACTTTCTCAAGCTCGGCGAAGCGATGCGCCGCCCACAACGGCCTGACGCGCTCCGCCAGCTCGCGCGGCACCACCGCCCGTGCGCGCAGATGCAGCAAGCGCTCGATCGTCACGGCCAGGAACAGGATCGACAGCCCCAGCGTCACCAGCACCGCGGCGCCGCCCTCGGCCACCTGCTCGACCAGGTTGATCTCGGCGCCGAAGGCCGCCAGGGGAAGGCCGCACGCAAGAAGCGCGGCGCCGGATCGTTTCATCATCATCGTAGTATTACCTTACATAAACATTAGATCAATGCTAATGGCTTACCGTACCGCTGTCAAACTGGTAAACGAAAAACGGCCCGACCGTTTTCCAGTCGGGCCGCCTGCTCAGCCGTCAATGAGTGGCTTACTGAAGATTGAATGGCAGCAAGACGTCGACCAATTTACCGTTGCCCAGCTGGCCTTCCAGATTGCGGCCCCATACCCACAGCGTGCCATCGGCTTGCAGGGCCATGCTGTGGTTGCGGCCGGCGGCGATGCCGGTCCAGGTGCTCGCATTGCCGACCTTCATCGGCTGCGAAGCGTCAAAAATGTCGCCGGTGCCGAGCTGGCCATTGGCGTTCAAGCCCCAGGCCCACAGGGTGCCGTCGGTGCGGATGGCGAGCGAGTGGGCGGCGCCAGCGGCCACCGTGCTCCAGCTGGTCTCGATGCCGACCTGCTGCGGCGCGTTGGCGTCGTCCGGGGTATCGCTGGCCAGCTGGCCGGAGGCGTTCGCGCCCCAGGCGAACAGGGCGCCGTCGGCGCGGATCGCCATGCTGTGCGCGCCGCCCGCGGCAATCGCGATCCACGAGGTGTTGCTGGTGGCGATGCGCGCCGGTCCGGTGGTGACATCGACCGCGCTGCCGTTGCCCAACTGGCCGTTGGCGTTGCCTCCCCAAGTCCACAAGCTGCCGTCGCTGCGCCGTGCGACGCTGTGCGTGTCGCCCGCCGCCACTTCCTTCCAGGTAGTGACGGTACCGATCTTGGTCGGCGCCAGGCGGTCGATGGTGGTGGCATCGCCCAGCTGGCCGTTGAAGTTGCGGCCCCAGGCCCACAGGGTGCCGTCGGCTTTGACGCCGAGGGTATGCGCCTTGCCGGCGGAGACCGCGACCCAGTTGTTGGTGGTGCCGATCTTGACCGGGGCGGCGCGGTCGATGGTGGTGCCGTCGCCCAGCTGGCC
>CBFGOU010000604.1:0-3567 GCA_965650445.1 uncultured Oxalobacteraceae bacterium
TCTGCAGCGCCAGATCGAACTGGTGCTGGCGGGCCAACAATCGATCATCGAACTGGGCCCCTTGGGCGCCACGCGCGATTACCTGAGCACCGCCGACGCCGCCGAACAATTGCTGGCCATCGCGGCGCGTGCCCCGGCAGGTTCGGTGCATCATGTGGCCAGCGGGACCGGCGTGACCATGCGCGAGTTCATGCTGGCCAAACTCGCCACGGCCGGCCTGGACGCGGCCATCGTGCGCGAAGCGCCCGCCCTGAGCAACCGCAGCGGCTACGACGTGCCCAGGATTTACGCCGATATCAGCCGGACCCGCGCGCTGATGGAGCAATGGAGAAACAAGTGAAACAGCTTAAATTGACGGTGGTGGTGCCGGTCTTCAATGAAGAACAGGTCATCGCCCATTTCCACGCACGCACGCGTGCGGTGCTGGACGGCCTGGCCGGGGTGGATGGCGCGCTGCTGTACGTGGTCGACCGCTGCCCCGACAACACCTTGGGCGTGCTGCGCGGCATCGTCGAGCATGACAGCCGCACCAGGGTGCTGGCCATGTCCTCGCGCTTCGGCCATCAGATGTCGCTGCTGGCGGGCATCGAGCACGCGCTCGACGCCGACGCCATCGTGATGATGGACAGCGACCTGCAGCATCCGCCCGAACTCATCGCCGAACTGCTCGACCAGTTCCGCCAGGGCCACGACGTGGTCTATACCGTGCGCAAGGATACCGAAGCGATCAATCCGTTGCGCAAGATGGCGGGCAACCTGTTCTACCGCGTGCTGGGCAGGCTGGCCAACGTGCCGATCAATGCCAACGCCGCCGATTTCCGCCTGATTTCGGCGCGGGTGGCGCGCACGCTGTCGACCAGCTTCCAGGAACGCAATATGTTCTTGCGCGGATTGTTCTCGTGGATGGGCTACAGCCAGACGCAGGTGGAATACGTGGCCGAGAAGCGCTTTGCCGGGCAGTCGAAATACTCGTTCTCGAAAATGATTCAGCTGGCCACGGCGGGCATTCTCTCGTTCAGCACCAAGCCATTGCAGATGGGCATCTTCGTCGGCATGGGCTTTGCGGCAATCGCCTTTTTGTTCATGGCTATCGCGGTCGGCAACTTCTTTATCGACCGGCAATTGCCCAGCGGCTGGACCACGATCGTCTCGCTGCTGCTGCTGTTTAACGGCGTGCTGCTGATTGTGCTGGGGATTGTCGGCGTGTACGTCGGCGCGATTTACGAGGAAGTCAAAGCGCGTCCGCGCTACATCGTCGAAGAAGTCATTGCCCAGGACGCTGGCGGCGTGCAGGAAGCGACGCCGCTCAAGACGGCCGCGCGGTCCTGAGCTAGCGGGAGCCGGGCAGCGCCGCGCGCTGCCTGAACACATAAAATTTCTGCATCACGAAGGACGCGCCGACGTACACCACGCCGGCGACGATCTGCGCCGCGCCCTCGTGCGCGTCAAAGCGGTGGATCAGCAGCATCAGGGTGCCCAGGTTGAGCAGGTAGGCCACCGCAAACACCGCCACGAAGCGCACCGCTTCCGTATCGCGCCGCTGGGTGCTGTTGAAGGTGAAGTTGCGGTGCATGGCGTATGAAATCACCAGCCCCAGCCCGTAACCGATCACATTGCTGAGCTCCGCGCTCAGCCCGAGCAGGTACATGCAGGCGAAAATGATGGCATACCCGAGCAGGGTGTTGGCCACCCCGACCAGCAGGTATTTCAGCAGCTGGATCATGGCGCGCGCGTGGCCTGCACCCAGTATTGCCCGCCCAGCGGCAACCAGCCCAGCTTGCGTTCCAGCGGCAGCAGCGCCGGCAGACTGGGCGGAATGAACAGGCAATATTGCTTGCGTTCCACAGCCAGGCCCGCAGCGCGCAGGCGCCGCTTCAGCTCGGCCGGCTTGAGCAGGACCGCGTCGGCGTCGTAGGGACAGGTGGACACGATGCGGCGGGTGACCGGGTTGTAGGGATTGTGTTCGAACACGAACAGGGTGCCCCCCGGCGACAGACGCTGGCGGATCGTGGCCGACACCATGTCGCGCCGGGCCGGAGGAATGTGGTGGAACACACCGGCCACGAAGATCACGTCGAACTGCCCCATGTCGCGCGCGGTGCCGTCGTCGTGGAGGAAGGCGACGTCCGGATTCTCGCTGCGCGCGGTCTCCAGGCTCGCCAGGGAAATGTCGGAGCCGACGATGGCGGCGCCCGGAAAGGCTTTCTGCAGGAAGGGGATGTTGCGCCCGATGCCGCAGCCAAATTCGAGGACGCGCTTGACCGGGCGGCCAACGCGCTGGCGCACGATATCGACTTTGTACTGGGCGAAATAAACTTCGCTGGAAGAGAAAAACTGGGTCTTTTCCTTCAACAGGCGATTGTAGTCGCCGGTGTAATCGTCGAAGTCGACTGGATCAGCCATGGTATGCAATGCCCTCTAGAATCAGGAGTCTTGGTGGAGCTCGAACCAGACCTGAACCAGGGGCCGATACGAAGTGGCGAGAGCATAGGTCCTTGTTATCAGGGCGTCAAGCCTGCACGGTATCGTGCGCCACATTGCCTTTGCCGACTTGGGGATCAGGCGCTGGACGAAGGTCATTCCGGACCGAGCACACGGAACACTTCTTCCGGCGTCGTCAGGCCGTCGACCACCTTGGCATAGCCATCGTCGCGCAGGGTCCGGAAGCCCTGGCTGAGCGCGTACTCGGTAATCTCCGTCACCGCTGCCTGGGAGGCGATCAGGTGGCGCATGTGGGCATCCGGCGCCAGCACCTCGTACAGGCCGATGCGTCCCTTGTAGCCGCGGCCCTGGCAGGCCTCACAGCCGCTGCCGCGAAACGGCTTGACGGCATGCGCGGCGAAATCGCCACCCAGCCGCAACAGCATTTCGGAATCGGCCGCGACCGGTTCGCGGCACTGCTGGCAAATCTTGCGCACCAGCCGCTGCGCTATCACCGCCTCCAGTCCGGTGGCGACGACGAAGGGTTTCAGGCCAAGGTCGAACAGGCGCGAAATGGTGGCGATCGCGGAATTGGTGTGCAGGGTCGAGTAGACCTGGTGGCCGGTCAGGGCCGCATGGAACGCGACCTCCGCGGTTTCGATATCGCGGATTTCGCCCACCAGCAGCACGTCCGGGTCCTGGCGCAGGATCGCGCGCAGCACCAGCGGAAAGGTCAGCCCGATCTTTTCGCGCACCACCACCTGCCCCGCCGAATCCAGGTAATACTCGACAGGGTCTTCGATGGTGATGTAATTTTTCTCGGGCGTCGCGTTGCTGTGCAGCAGAGAATACAGGGTGGTCGTCTTGCCGCTTCCGGTCGGCCCGGTGGCCAGCACGATGCCCTGCGGCTTGTCGGCCGCATGCGCGACTTTCGCCAGGTCGGTGGCCGAAAACCCGATCGCTTCGAGCCGCAGCACCGCGGCGTTGCGGTCGAGGATGCGCATCACGATCTTCTCGCCGTTGATGGTCGGCAGGGTTGAAATGCGCAGGTCCACCACGCGCTGCGGCGTGCGCACCGCCAGCCGCCCATCCTGCGGACGGCGCCGTTCCGAGATGTCGAGTTCGGCCATGATCTTGATGCGCGAG
>CBFGOU010000605.1:0-3565 GCA_965650445.1 uncultured Oxalobacteraceae bacterium
GGATTTTCAATCCTGCGCGCGGTCGCTTGCGCTGCCCCCTGGCGTGACAGCTCGGACGTAGTTCCTGATGAACTCGTAGTAGGCGCACGGCCCGAAGGACGAATGGCGAATCACCGATTTCTTGATCAAGGTGATAAGAGCAACATAATCCTTGAGCGTGACATCGTTGTCTTTGCCGATGTTGTCGACGCCAATATCGACCACGTGGGCGACGATGCCGTCGATGGCTGGATGGTTCAGCACCTTCTCGTTTTTCGCGAAGCCGAATTTTTGTTTCACTGCGATGATCGAATTGTCGAGACCCACGATACACAAGGCATCAGTCAGTTCGGGTATGGCTTCGTACTCGGCTCTCAGGTGGGTTTCGATGGCTTGGCAAATGCCGAGTTGCAAATCATTCTTCGGGTCCATTGTAGTTACCTCGTTGTCGTAAGCCGCTTGCTGGCGGTGGATCTGGTCAAAAAATACTGTAGCGTCGCAGTACCGCTCACTTGTGTGGACGATCAAGACCGTTGCGGCCGGGCTGGAGGCGTTCACGGACGTCGGTACGCACAAGATCATTGCCGTCCGGCGCGTCGGATGATCGGCTCGGCCGTGACCGGCAGTCCGGCAAGCCCGAGCAGATCATTGATATGCCGATCGTAGCGTGGATCGGCCAGTTCCTTGACGAGAGGAAGGTTGAGGGCTGCATACACCGGCACCCATTCGTCACTGCCATCAGGACCGCGACTGCGCAGCGACAATGCCGGATTCAACTGGTAGACCCCGGTTGCCACGCGCTTGAACAGGTGCCGGTTATAGGCGTAGTCGCGATCGACCTCGTTGCGGGCCAATACGCCTGAGATGAAGGCCCGCTTCCTGCGTTCGGGAGGCAGTACGGCAGCCGGCATCCTTTCGTAGGCACCGAGCAGCATCCCGGCATCGAAGCCGCCTCGGTCGCTGGCGTCCGCATTGCCGAAGCACGACTTGAACAGCACCCACATCGTTTGCAGTATCAGGTATTCGGACTGGCGCGCGTCGATGCGCACGAGGCGCTCGCCGACCATCACGTCGATGCGAGCTGGCGCCACCAACTGGTAGACCGCGCCGAACGGCCCCTTGGCATACTCATCGTCGCGCAGCGCAGCCGCGATCGCCCAGTGCAGCGCGTTGCGGCCCAGGTGGTCGACGGCCGTGGTATCGGCGCCGCGTTCGAGCAATGCAGTCACCAGGGGAACGTTGCCGGCCGCCGTTGCCGCCATGAGCGGCGTCTGGTTCATCGGCGTCCGATGCTCGACGCCATGTTTATCGCATAATTTCAGGATGTCCTTGAAATTGCGAGCGAAATAGGGCTGATAATGGCGCCGGCCAAACGTGACGGCATGCATGGGAAAACCGCGTGCCTGGCCGAAGCCGGCGTCGTGCACCAGGAAATAGGCGAGGATCGGTTCGTCGAAGCAGGTTGCGTAATCATACAGCTGGGTCTTGGTTTTGCTGCCCGGTACCTGTTCGCGGAATACCCTGGACAGCGTCTCACGCAGCCTGGCCTCGTCGAGCACGGGCCAGGGGACGGGTGACGTCTTCAGTATCATGCGTTCGATCGCGTCGGCCTGTTCCTGCTTGCCCTGCAATGCCAGCCTGCGCGCTTCCTTCTGCCAATCCTCGAGGCTCGATGCTTGCGCGGCCGTTTTCGCCGGGGCGTCCAGGTTTGCGATATCGAGCAGGCGCAGCAGCGGATGTCCTTTATCCGATTCGACCAGATAGACATTGTGGATAGCCCGCGTCAGCGCCACGTACAGCGCGTTGACGTAGAACTTGTAGATTTCGAGCGATTTGTCGCCCTTGTCCCTGGCGCGGCCGTACTGCAGTTCATCCCCGGTAAGGTCGGATTCACCGACTCCCTCCGCGATTGCGGCGAACTGGGCGCGGTTGTCCGAAACAAAGCGGTACAGGACAATGCTGTCGTACTCGAGGCCCTTCGCTTCATGTACCGAGAAGATCAACGGGGTGTCGAAGTGCTTTCTCGCCTCGGCCTTATCTTCGTCGCGCAATACCAGCACCGCAAAGCGGGTCGAGCGGCGTGTTTGCGCGTTCAGGTCGCGCCGCACGGCATCGCTGTCGGTCAGCAGGCTGGCGGCGCCCTCATCCTGCTTGACGGCTTCGACCAGAAAATTGCTCTCGCGGTCAATCGAGCCAAAGCGCCTGTGCTTGATTTTCAGGAGCGTGTTGGCGATCCGCGTGACCAGCTTGCCGTTCCTGAAATTGGCTCGCAGGACTTGCAGTTGCTGTCGTTCGGCCAGTTCGGGATCGTGCCAGAACAGACTCTTGACTTTGCCCCATGAAAAGAAATTCGGGTGGACGATCTGGTTCGAGTCGCCGCACAGCAAGAATTGTCCCGGCTTCTTCAGCATGCGCAACACGAGCGCCAACTGGACCGGGGTAAGGTCCTGCACCTCGTCGATCACCACGAAATCGTAGCGCGGCTGCACTTGCCGCCGCCAGTCGTGCGACACCAGGTTCGAGTCGAACAGCCGGGCCTCCTGCAGCCAGACCCGGTATTTTTCGAACAGGTCGTACAACGCGGTGCGATCGCCGGACGAGAAGATCGATTGACGTGCGCCGAGCGCCGCATACTGGTCGCGCGTCAGCACGCCGGCGGCGTCAGCGGTGATCACGCCCCGGATTTCTTCGTATGCCTGGTGGGCGTCGATGCCCTTGAATTGCTGGCGCATGCGCGCGAACCAAGTGGAAAAATCGCGCCAGCTGGCTTCGCGGCCCTGCGGGATCCGGATCGACTCGAGGAACTCGCGGAAGGACAGGAAATCCGTTTCCTGTCCTTCGCGTTCGAAACCATGCGCGTAGTACAGGTCGCGCGCCGACTGGGCAAGGTAGGCCGACAGCGTCACGTACAGGATATCGCCCTGCGCCTGCTTCATCTTCTCGAGTGTCAGCGCGGTCTTGCCGCTTCCCGCGCTACCGACGATGATCAAGGGGGTGGCTTGCAAATAGACTGCCTGCTGTGCATCGTCGAAAGAAATGACCTTGTCGAGCCAGTGCACCTGTGGCCGGTTCGGGTTCACATACCCCACCGGCTCGGCTTCCCGGATGGCTTCGGCCAGATCGGCCGCCGGAATCTTGGTATCGTCGATACTGGCCCCGCGGAGAAAGCGCGACTTGTCGTAGGCGTGCTGCTCGATCACTTCCAGCATCAGGGCATAGGTTTCGCCATCGTAGCGGACGATGGAGAACAGCAAGCGGTCGGCATAATCGAGTTTTGCTCGATAAAACTTACCCTGCGTAAGGTTGGTCAGTTTCTTGACATCGGCCGCGCGGAAGTCGTCGCGCTCGATCGCTTCTCGTACCCTGGCATACTGGTTTTTGTTGCGCGGAGGGGAAAATTCGATGTATTCGAGGATTTTCATGGACGCCTGTCACGTATTGATACGGAATAAAAATTAATCGATACCGATACTGTGGATTAGTCAGATTGGATGAGCCAGCCTGGACAATTGGGTCTGATGCCGCCGCCTCAACGCCGCTTTGTACCGGAAATAGACCGGATGCAAGATTTCGGATGCCGGAAACA
>CBFGOU010000606.1:0-3553 GCA_965650445.1 uncultured Oxalobacteraceae bacterium
GAAATCAGGATTGAGCGGGACGGATCAGCGCCGCGCCGCGGTTGAAGGGGTCTTCGACGCCGACTGCCAGGATCGGCTCGCCGCGTTCGATGGCATGGTGGCGCGCCAGGGCCAGCGCGGCCATGAAGGGCACCGCGCCGCAGTGCCCGCATGCGGTGCCGGTGGCTTGCACTTCGCTGGCGGTGTCCAGATGCGCGACGCCGTCCGCGGCCAGCGCCATGACTTCCATCACGCGGCTGGTGCGGTGGCTGGCATCGGACAGCAGAAGCGCGACCTTGGCCGCTTCCACCGCGCCGCTGTCGAGCAGGTGTGTGGTGAGCTTGCGCAGCAGCGCCGCGTCGGGACGGCGCGACTGGTCGGCCGAGCCGTCGCGCACGCCGCCGGCGCAATACAGCAGCGGCTGCGGGTCCGTGTCGATCAGGGCGGCCTGGGCGACGTCGGCGACCAGTACGCCGGCCGCGCCTTCGCCGGGAATCACGCCTTGCGGACGGGCGGCGGTGGACAGATTGGCGCGCAGCGCCTCCACGCTTGCCTGGGCAATGTGCGAGCCGCACGCCAGTACCAGCGCGACGACAGGCTCGCCGCTGGTCGCGCTGTGGCGTGCCAACTGTGTCAGCGTCGCGACAGGCTGGGCGGGGCCGGACGCGCTGATGCGCTCGAGCGGCCAACCGCCTTGGGCTACGCTGTGGCGCAGCCAGGCCAGTGCAGCCAGGCGCTGGGCTTCCTGCCATTCAGCGGGCAGCAGCGCGATGAGCTGCAGCGTGGGTGGCTGTGGGCCGCCTTGCGCAACCGGCAAGTGAGTGTGGTTGGCGGCGGTGTACGCCAGTTCCTTGACGACGCCGCTGGCGAGCGTCAGGGCGCGCCACTGTTCGTCGCTGAAGTGCGCTGCCGGGTGGCCGTTGGCGGCCAGCCATTGCGCGATGTCGTCACGCGGCGCCGGGTCGTCGGCCTCGGTTACGCGTGCGCTCATGACCGGGAAGCCGTCGTCGTCGAGCAGTTCCGGGTCCAGCGATGCGCGCGCTTGCAGGCTTTCGATCGCGGCGGCCAGTTCGTCGACCGATGCGCCATGCGGCGTGCGGACGGCGGCGGCGAGGACGGCCAGCGGCGGGACCGTCTGCTGCGCCGGCGGCGCGGAGGATTCGGGTGCGGCGTTGACTGTCACGGCCGGCACAGCGAAGGTCAGCGCGAACAGTTTGCGTCCGAGCCAGAAGGCCAGCAGCAGCGCGAACGGCACCGCCAGCATGTAGATCACCAGGTCGGCCGTGGAGGGCAGACGGTTGGTATCGCGCCAGTACCAGATGGCGTTCGCCCAGCACACGCCGAACAGCAGCAGCACCAGCAGGGTGGACTTGATCCAGCTACGCATTCAGATGAAATCCACTGTCGATTGCTGGCTGGCGATCAGCGTGGCGCCGCAACTGGTGGTATCGCCGTGGCGCGCGACCGGTTTGCCGTCGACGATGCAGGTCTGGTCGCCGCTGGTGATGGTGGTCGAACCGTGGATCGGACAACTGACCTTGTCCCCCAGGCGCGCGATGCCGATGCCGCCGCTGTCGCTCATGGTCGAAGCCTCCGCGACGGTGCCTTTGTGGGAGGTTTTGTCGCCTAATCTGATCACGGGTCCGGGCATGTCTTCTCTTTCAGTGGTTAACGTTTCATTACGCCGGGCAGGCGCAGTTCGGTATGGCCGAGGTCCGTCATTTTCCAGCGTCCGCCCCAGGTCAGGCCGAGCGACTCGGCCACTTCGCCATACAGCTGGTAGCCGCGCATGGCCCACGGGTCCTTCTCCGAAATGACGATCTTGCCGTTCCGGATAAAGGCGCAATCGGCCGCCAGGCCGTACTGGTGCCAGCTCTGAAAGGCGGCGGCATTGGTCACGTTAGGCCCCATCGCCGCCAGCATGTTCTGGCGTTGCGGGCTGCGGTAGCCTTCCAGGATCGCCATCTCGTAACCGTGCTTGTCCTTCATGATCCGGAACACCCGCAGCAGCAGCTGTTCGTAGGACGGGTTCATCAGACTCCAGTCGCGGCTTGCCGAGGCGATCATTGGACGTTCCTGTTCCACTTCCGCAGTCATGAACGCCAGCGGCGGCAGCGCCGGCGGCGGCACCAGGTGTTCCCCTTCGAGCAGGCCGGCCACCTGAGCGTTGACCTCGTGGGTCGAATCATCAAAGCCGCGCAGGCCGGAACGCGCGCCGGCGAACATGGCGATCAGCGGCGGTATGCAGATCAGCAGCGCGCCGCCGATGACCAGCACGTAGTGGCGGCGTACGAAGCGGGCGCTGTCGCGCATCGTGGCGCTGCCGCTTTGCTGGATCGACGCCAGTTCATGCCGCTGCCGGCGCGCCATCTGCCCAAGGCGCTGCTGCACGCGCTCGCCCGCGCCGGCCAGCAATTGCAGCATGAAGGCGCGTCCCGCAGGGAACAGCACCATCCAGCTGATCAGGCAAGCCAGCAAGAAATACAGCGCGACAGCAAATAACAATTGGTCCTCTTTACGGTAAGACAATGCTGCGAAAGAAGCATTGCTCGAAAGTATATCTTAACTGATTTGCAATTTGCGCACGATTGAATGAGTATTTTTGTTAGTCCGCGCACGGTTGGCGCACGAAATTTCCTCACGTTCTTTGCAAATCGCGTAAAGTTATACTTAAATTAACAAGGAGCGTATTTTGCACGAACGCGAAGATCGCCGCACGGGTTCGACCCGCCCCAGTCTTCTTTCATCAGATCAACAAGCCGACACAGAGCGTTCCAGCATCCTCGGCAATCTCGACAGTAAGAGCGGCAAAAGGAGCAAACCAAAAGAGCCGGCCCGTTCCGGCAAGCTGCGCTGGGTCACGGCGGGCGTGACGCTGGCAGCGCTGTGCGGTGCCGCCGTGGTCTGGTCCGACTACGATGCCGGCGTCGCCTCGGTGCCGGCGGTGGTGGCCGCGCCGGTAAAGGCGCCGCATGCGCCGCCGGCACCAGCTGTCGAGGTGGCGTCGGTGCCGCCCGTGGAGCCGGAGGTATCGACCGCAGCCATTCTGGAAGAGCCGCCCAGGGAATCCGAGAAATCGCTCCATGAGCTGCTTGGCGCCACGCCGGCCAGCAAAGCCGCTCCGGACGAACTGGCCAGGGCGCTGGAGAAGCCGGAACGCAGGGCCCCGAAAAAGGAACGCAAGCCGGTTGCCAAGGTGGCCAAGACCAAGCCGGGACCGGTCAAGGTGGCGCGCAAGGACAAGCCGCGCGCCGTGGCCGCTGCGCCGAAAAAGAAGCCAGCGCCGGTCGATAGCGACGTCGCGCTGCTGGCCGCACTGGTTGCCCATGCCAAGGCCAAACCCGAATCGCAGGTCAGCAAGACCGGGGCAAAACTCAAGCAGTGCGCCGCCTTGGGCAGCGTTGCCGAGGCCGACAAGTGCCGCGAGCGCCTTTGCAGCGGCAGCGCCAAAAACGAGGCCGAGTGCAAAGGCCAGCGCGTGGTGAAGGTCGCGAGCGAAACATGAATGCGGCATTGATTGAGCAGGCATTGACCGCGCTGGTACAGTTTTCGAGTGCCACGCGCTTGTACGAAC
>CBFGOU010000607.1:0-3542 GCA_965650445.1 uncultured Oxalobacteraceae bacterium
CCGCCGTCGGGCAGGGCGATCAGCGCGCCGTACGGCACCGGCTGGCGCGCGCGCAGACGCTGGTACAGCGCGTGGATCGAGCCGAAGGCGTCGAAACGCAGGCGGTAGGTGTAGTTGACCTGATAGGTGTCGCCGGCCGCGATCAGCTCGTGGATGCGCCCGAGCGCGCCGGTGAATTGCGCCTGGTCGACGTTTGCCCGCACCGCCGCGATGCCCGCGGGTGTGCGCTCGCTTGCACTGTGCGCCGCCAGCCAGGCCGCCACTTCATCGGGCGCCAGATGCGCGCATTGGTCGAACAGCAGCACCTGCGCAGGCGGCATGGTGCACGCATGCGCGGCGATGCCGAGCAGTTGCCCGCCCAGTTCATAGGTGAACACCGCCACCGCATGCAGGCCGCGTGCGCTGGCATCGCGCAGATCGTCCAGCAGTTGCGGCCATTGATCGGCGCCGGCACAGCGCAAGGTGCCCGCATGGCCGGTGTACAGGCGCGAACGCGCGCTGCGCGGATCGGCCGCGCTGGCGTCGTCGAGCAGGGCGAAGCAATCCATGGTCAGGGTGCGAGCATCAGCGCGATCTGCAGTGGGCTGCCTTCGGCGGGATGGCTGCGAAAGCCGCTGCGCGCATACCGGTGCCAGCGTCCGACCACAAAGCTCACCAGCAGGCTGGCGCGCGCTGCCACGTCGCTTTCCTGGCCATGGCCCTGCGTGACGGCCAGGCGCAGCGACTGCTTGCAGGCCAGTTCGACCTTGTCGTAGAACTGGTTCATGCGCAGCAGCAGGCGCTCGTCCTCGGTCAGCAGCGCGTCGCCGATCAGCACCCGCGTCATGCCCGGGTTATTGGCCGCGAACGCCAGCAGCATGCCGAGGATGGCGTTGGCCTGCTCGACACCGTTGGCCTCGCGCTCGGCGATCTGGTTGATCAGCCCGAACACGCTGGACTCGATGAAGTCGATCAGGCCCTCGAACATTTGCGCCTTGCTGGCGAAGTGGCGGTACAGCGCCGCCTCCGACACCGACAGGCGCGCCGCCAGCGCGGCGGTGGTGATCTTTTCGCCCTTGGGCTGTTCGAGCATGCCCGCCAGGGCCTGGAGTATCTGCAGTTTGCGCTGGCCCGGCTTGGTGCTTGGCATGGGGTCGATAGGGTGGGTTGATCGGAGCGTCAGCGCAGCCGGTGCAGGTGGCGCGGCAGCTGACGCAGTGATTTTACTTTGACATCGACCCAGGGTGGCCCTTTTAGCTTTTTCGGCAGGTAGCGCGTCAGCCACACGGTGCGCACGCCGAGCCTGCGCGCGCTCTTGAGATTGTCCAGCGTGTCTTCGACCAGGATGCAGCGGCGCGGCGCGATCCCGTGCTTTTTCAGCAGCCGGCGCAGCATCAGCGCCGATGGTTTGGGCCGCAGCTGTCCATGCACGTGCATGTGTTCGATGGCGATGTGGTGGCAGAAGTGGTGCCCCAGACCGAGGTGGCCCATCACCTCGGTCGAGTAGCGCAGCGGCGCGTTGGTGAGCAGAATCTTGCGGCCCGGCAGGCGGCGCAGCAGGCGCGACAGGCCGGGCTCGCAGCGGATCATGTCGCGCAAATTGTCGAACTGGTGGGTTTCGTGCAAAAAGTCGGCGGCGCGCACGTCGTGGTGGCGGATCAGGCCCAGCATGGTCGCGCCATAGCGTTTCCAGTACAGCATGCGCGCCGCGTCGACTTCAGCCTGGCTGGCGGGCGTGACGCCATCGCCCAGCACGCGCGCGATGTAGACATTCATCTTGGCGATCATGGTCGGAAAGATCGCCGACGAGGCGTCGTGCAGCGTATTGTCCAGGTCGAACAGCCATAACGGAGAGGACGGGGTAAGATTCGGCACGAATTAATCAGGCAGGTGAATGGATGAAGCAATTGCGACAGATGATTATAGTGGTGTTCCTGGGATGGCTCGTGCTTGCCATGCCGGCGGCCGGAGCGGCCGAGCGCGGCGCCTTGTTCAAGCTGGCCGCGCATGGCCACACGATGTATTTGTTCGGCACCATGCACGTGGGGCTGCCGGAATTTTTTCCGCTGGAGCCGCGCATCCGCCACGCGGTCGAGAACGCCTCGGCCCTGGCGCTGGAAATCGATCCGCTGGCCGATCCGGCGCGCATGTCGGCGGCGATCCAGTCTTACGGCGCCTACGATCCGCGCAAGAGCGCCGGACGCGAGGTGCCGGTTTCACTCAAGCCGCGCCTGGACAAGGCGCTCAAGGAGGCGGCCATCGACCCCGTCGCCGTGGCGCACCTGAGGCCCTGGCTGGTGGCGACCGCGTTGACGATGCACGAGTTCAGCCTGCAAGGCTGCAGCCCGGAATTGTCGGTCGATCTGCACTTGGCCCAGCTGGCGCGCGAGCGCAAGGTGCCCGTGATCGAACTGGAAACCCTGGGCATGCAGCTGAGTCTGTTTGGCAAGTTGTCACCGCGCGAACAGTGGAGCTTTCTGGAAGACACCGTCGACGGCATCGAGGACGGCCGCCAGCGCGACGAGGTGCACCAGGTGGTCGATGCCTGGGCCAAAGCCGACCAGCAAGCGCTGGACACGATCGCCGCGCGGGCCGAGAAGGACACCACGGTGGCGGGCAGGTTCGTGCAGAAAGTGTTGCTGGAGGAACGTAACGGGCCGATTGCCGACAAGCTGGTGAAGCTGCTGGAGAAACAGGACAGGGCCGTCGCCGCGGTTGGCGTGCTCCATCTGGTCGGGCGCGAAAGCGTGTCGGCGAAACTGCGCGCGCGCGGTGTCACGGTCGAGCGGATTTATTGATGCTGGGGGAGGGTGCTGCCAGGAATGGTGCCCTTTACGTGGATTGAACACGTGGCCTCTCCCTTACCAAGGGAGTGCTCTACCACTGAGCTAAAAGGGCGGTGAAGGTGGTACTTGCTTTGTGGCGGCGAACCGCCACAAATTTTTAGTGCGACCGGATCATAGTGCCAAATGCTTGTTCGGTCAAGACTTCGAGCAGTAAAGAGTGCTCGATGCGGCCATCGATGATGTGCACCGTGTTGACGCCGGACTTGGCGGCGTCGAGCGCGGACGAGATCTTCGGCAGCATGCCGCCCGAGATCGTGCCATCGGCAAACATTTCATCGATCTCGCGGGCCGACAGGTCGGTCACCAGTTTGCCCGACTTGTCCTGCACGCCGGCAATGTTGGTCATCATGATCAGCTTTTCGGCTTTCAGGATTTCCGCGATCTTGCCTGCGACCACGTCGGCATTGATGTTGTACGCTTGCCCATCCTGGCCGAAGCCGATCGGCGAAATGATCGGAATGAAAGCGTCGTCCTGCAGCGCCTTGACCACGGCTGGATTGATCGCTTCGATCTCGCCGACAAAACCGATGTCGAGGAACTCGCCCGGCTTTTCGCGGTCGGGCATGGCCATCTTGCGTGCACGGATCAGGCCGCCATCCTTGCCGGTCAGGCCCACTGCCTGGCCGCCGTAGTGGTTGATCAGCATGACGATGTCCTGCTGCACTTCGCCGCCCAGCACCCACTCCACCACTTCCATGGTTTCTTCGTCGGTGATGC